>NZ_JBSYOP010000005.1:0-76406 GCF_058244685.1 Candidatus Thiodiazotropha sp. AKAK2
AAACAAGGGCTTGTCTCAGTGCGAGAGCTATGGATTAAGTTTCACTACGCTTGATGAACCGCCTAGTGCGGACCCGCATGCTAGGTGGTGTGGGGAGGGCGGGTTAGATACCCGCCCTTACCCGATTCGCAGACTACTCCAGTCTTTTCAGAAAGACACGCATCTCCTTGGCCGCCTGTATATCCCCTTTTGTCTCGGCAACCTCTATCCCCTTCTGATAACTCTCCACCGCCTCTTCGATACGCTCCATCCCCGTCAATGCCTTACCCAGATGTTTCCAGCTGGCTGAGTGCTGAGGATCGAGTGTCACCGCTTGAGTGAGATGCTCAACGGCCTGAGCATAGGCTTTTTGTTTGAGAAACAGGCTGCCAAGAGTATAGCGCAACAGTGCATTGTCTGTTCCCTGCTCCAACATCTTTTCCAGATTGACCTGGTCCATCATATGACCTCATTGTGATTGCGGGCGGAATCGGATCATGACCATTTAACCGAATCCTTAGGGTCTGTGACTATCCTGATACTATCAGATGCGGGTCAGAATTCAGCCATACAACCAGAGACAATACATGGATATCGTACCCGTCAACTCTTAAGGAGCCTCTGAACAAGTCATGAACCGACATCTTGTCGCCAAAATGCACCGCTTCTGCGCTGCAAATCTTCGCAATAGCGGGCTATTACGTGCGATTTGCGCCTTGAATCGGTGCATTTTGATCGACAATCTGTTCGGCTCAGACTTATTCAGAGGTTCCTTAAAAATTGTGATTATGCGATTCTGTATATTGTGTCTGTAACAATCCCATCTGACTGAAAACCAAATGACGTTCGAGAAGGGAGCTTGATCTGGCTGAGACCTGTGACCTGGCTCCGGTTACCGACTTTACCCATCGGCTCCATTCAGATCTACCAGTCAGGTTCGGCAGCTTCAGCCTGGTTACTTTTGCGCCACTAACATGGCCACATCCCGACTGCCGAAAGAGAGATCACCCAATCGCCCCTCCTCCCGGTAGAGACGCACTTTCAAATCCCTGAACAGTTGCAGCAACTCCTGATCCGCCAGGCGAAAAGCCGGATTCTGGGGTCCTTCCGAGGAGACGGCCAGCTGGGTAAAGGTCTGGTAGAAGATTAATCCGCCCGGTTTCAGAGCCTGGATCAAGGCGGGTATCAAAGCCCGCTCCAGGAAGTAACTGACCACGATCACATCAAACTGCTCTGTTGAGGGTGGTTGGTTTTCCACATCACGCACCCGAGCATGAAGATTGTTCAGTTTCTGTTGCCGGGCACTCTGCTCCAATCGCTGGATGGCAACCGCAGACAGATCCCAGGCTTCAACCACGAACCCCCGGCTCGCCAGAAACAGTGCGTTTCCACCCAGGCCACAGGCTAGATCCAACGCGCTGCCCTGTTTCGGCAGCAGGTGAGCATTGTTCAGCAGTACCTCAGCCGGACGGGCGACCTTCTCCTCATCGGCGTAGCGTTGATCCCACTTGATACGCAGCTGTTGTGAGGGATCATTCGTTTGCCGGTTCAAAGACAATCCAGTCCCCGGGAGAGATCCCGTTGAATATCCTCGATGTTCTCCAGGCCGACAGCAATCCGCACCAGTCCATTGCCGATACCCACCTGGCTCCGCTCTTCCGGGCTCAGACGTCCATGTGTGGTGGTGGCAGGATGGGTGATGGTGGTCTTGGTATCCCCCAGGTTGGCGGTGATCGAGAGCAGCCGGGTGGCATCGATCAGGGTCCAGGCAGCAGTCTGCCCCCCTTTGACATCGAAAGCGACAATACCGCCAGGGGCACTCTGTTGCGCCCTCGCCAGATCGTGTTGCGGATGACTGCTCAGACCCGGGTAATAGACTCGCTCGACCTTTGGGTGGCTCTCCAGCCACTCAGCCAGCTGTTGGGCATTTTTGCAATGGGCCTGCATACGGATATCGAGGGTTTCCAGCCCTTTCAGAAACACCCAGGCATTAAAGGGACTGAGTGTAGGACCTGCCGTTCTCAAAACACCGAACACAGCTTCACCAACGATTTCGTGGCTGCCGACCACGGCGCCGCCGACACATCGTCCCTGGCCATCCAGGTATTTGGTCGCAGAGTGAATCACGACATCAGCTCCAAGACTCAGCGGACGCTGCAGTGCCGGGGTGCAAAAACAGTTGTCGACCACCAGCAGAGCGTCCTCGGCATGGGCGAGTGCACTCAGTTTCTGGATGTCGGCCACCTCGGTGAGCGGATTGGAGGGGGTTTCGAGAAACAGCATTTTGGTCTGCGGGCGAATCGCGGATTGCCAGGCAGCCAGATCATCCAAGGGTACGAATGTGGTATCAATGCCGAACTTCTTCAGATATTTCTCAAACAGGATCGCGGTGGTGCCGAACAGACTGCGGGATGAGACGATATGGTCGCCGGACTCCAGCAAACCCATGCAGGTGGCCAATACGGCGGACATACCGGAGGCCGTGGCCACACAGCAATCCCCACCCTCAAGAGCCGCCAGCCGTTGCTCAAAATTCCTCACTGTCGGATTGGTGAACCTGGAATAGATGTTACCCGGTTCATCACCGCTGAAGCGGGCCGCGGCTTCAGCGGCACTGCTGAAGACAAAACTGGATGTGGGGAAAATCGGCTCACCATGCTCACCTTCGGGCGTGCGATGATGTCCGCTGCGAATGGCTAGGGTCGAAAACCCCAGGCCTGATTCATGCTGCTCCTCCATCTTTATTCCTCATCTTTGTTTGCCCGGCACTCTACAAACCATTTGCCAGGCTGCTCTCTTCCAAGCATTTTTTTAGATTATCATTTTGCAGAGACACTTTTAGTGCCGCTCATATCCCCGGTCTCTCTGTTCAATTGCTGGGCAAAGTAGTCTTCCAGAAACTGATCGAAACTCAGTGTATCAGAGGCCTCGATCTCCCGCTGCCTTCGCCAGGAATCCGCCGCCTCCTGGCTCAGCAGCTTCTGTTCCTCTGACGAACCCTGCTGCTGCATGAAATCGTGTCGATGCTGTTTCGACATACGTTGTGCAAAATGGAAGAAACCCTCGCCCTTCTCTCTCATCTCCCGCAACATGCGGGCGGATGGGGTCAATTCAGGATCCTGCAAACGACTCTTCTGCAGTTGCAGGCTCTTGCTGTAGGGTTGTCCGGGCAACCCGGTTTCCAGGATCTCACAAATCGGCAGCAGTGCCTCACAGATCTCAAGCCCCCACTCCCGCAGACTGACCATCGACTCCTTTCTCTGCAACTCAAGCCCCGGTTTTCTACCCTGATGGGCAGCAGCCAGCTCATTCCAATCGATGCTCTTCTGTTCGGCAACATTGATCGACGGACTCTCATGCAGCAGACAATACAGCATCAGCGCTTCGATAAAGTAGACCTGCTCATCGGCGATTCCCAATGGATGGAAGGCATTCACATCCAGTGATCGCAACTCCACATAGCGGACGCCCCGTCTCTGTAACGCATGGATCGGTTTCTCCATCATCTCCGGGATCTGCTTGGGTCGGACGGTACTGTAGTACTCGTTCTCTATCTGCAGAATGTTGGCGTTGAGCTGTTCATAACGCCCATCGATTTTAACCCCCATCGCCTGATAGATCGGGCATGGCGTCTCAATGGCACGGGAGAGGGTCTCAACATAGGCATCGAGACAGTCGTAACAGGCTTTGATGCCTGTCCCCTGCTCCTTACTGTTCTGATAACCGATATCCCCCATTCTCAATGAGGTGGCATAGGGTGAGAAATAGGTATATTCGTCAAACGACTCCAGGGATGAGGGACGTCCTCCGAGAAATGATTTACAGACTGCCGGAGAGGCGCCGAACAGATAGGGAACCAACCAACCCAGCCGTTGTAAATTTCTCAGCATGCCGAAATAGGCGTCTGAAATGAATCCCTGGGTATCCGATTTGTCCCCTTCGAGCTGCTGGTAGACCCACCAGAAATCCTGCGGCAGCGAATAGTTGAAATGCACCCCGGCAATCACCTGCATGACCCGACCATAACGATGCCCCAGGCCCCGTCTGTAGACCGTCTTCATCATGCCGGCATTTGAGTTCCCATAGTTGGCAATCGGGATGCGTTCATCATCCTCGACCACACAGGGCATGCTGGTGGACCAGAGAATCTCATCCCCCAGGTGCTCATACACATAGCGATGGGCTTCAAACAGAAATTTCAGCGGCTCATGACGATCCGTGGAAGGCGGTGTGATAATCTCAGTCAACGCCTCGGAGTAGTCGGTGGTGATGTAACGATTGGTCAGGGGGGAACCCAAAGCCTCCGGATGGGGCAGGCTCGATATACAACCTTGCGGAGAGACTCTCAAGGCCTCTTTTTCCAGTCCGATCAAGCCCCCGCGCAACAGCTCGAGCTGACCGGCCTGGTGTAAGCGTTTCAATCGATTTTCGAGTGTTGTATACAAACCGGATCAATCCCTACGGGGGTGTGGATAGTATTAGGGCCTGTTAACACGAATCCAATACGCCCTGCTGGGTCTGTTTTTGTGCCCAGCAAGGCAGAATGAGCGTCGTGTAGTTATTCTACATGAGCGAATGATAACGCCGCTGGGCGTAAAAACAGGCCCAGCCCTTCGGGTTGCGCCTGAAAAAGCGCCACTCGGCGTTGCTCGTCGTTCATTTGGAATAACCAAACTACACTCCTCGCGCCTTGATTGGCACTTTTTCAGGCACAACAGGGCGTATTGGATTCGTGTTAACAGGCCCTAGGCAACTGGCGTAAAAACCGGGGATTATACCCTGCCATCAAGCTCTATAGTAGCGCTTCGGAGAATGGCTGGATCCACGGCCTGGAGCGAGAATATCAGTTCAGATAGAGACCAATCCCCGGGTCAGTGAAGCGGGATTCAGTAGGGGATTGGTCAGTTTGCCTGAGTGTACGGTTTAACGCATCACCGCCATCGGTTGTGCGACTTTGATCGAGTCCATCAGAATCCTTGCGGCTTCATTCAGCTCGATGCGACTGGTCGCTTCGTTTTCCTTCTCATCAGGCTCATCATCAAGATCAACTTCATCGGTGGATTTGACCACCTTCAGCCCCTGGGAGGCGCGGAAGCGGTTTTTATGCAGTAGCCGTTCATGCTCCCGCTCCTGCCACTCTGTCCGCCGCTGTTTCTCCAGCAGGCTGACTTCAGAGCGCTTATCCAGTTCCAGGAAGCGTTTCTCCTGATCGACCAGCATCTCAAATCCTGCATCCGTTTTGATGCGTGACAGATGGCTGTCCATCAGCTCAGGCACGGTGAACTGCCCCTTGGTAATAAAGTTGGCTGGTCTTATCTGAGCCCATGGCAGCGCATTTTCCAGGGAACGCTCGCCATACTCATCCGAGTATCTGGCTGTCGGAAACTGGATATCCGGCACCACACCGCGATGCTGGGTACTGCCGCCATTGATGCGGAAGAATTGCGCCATGGTCAAGCGCAGACGACCCAGATCCTTTTTGCGTCCCGGAACGAAGCGCCCCAGATCGACCAGGGTCTGCACCGTGCCCTTGCCGAATGTGGGCTCACCAATCACGATACCCCGTTTGTAATCCTGGATCGCACCGGCAAAAATTTCTGACGCGGAAGCACTGTTGCGATCCACCAGCACCGCCAGAGGCCCCTCATAGGCGATCGACTGGTCAGGATCCTGCTCAACCTCGATCTTGCCAAAGGCATCCTTGATCTGTACCACCGGACCGGAGTCGATGAACAGGCCAGTCAGCTCGGTGGCTTCCGAGAGGGAACCGCCACCATTCTCCCGCAGGTCGATAACGATTCCGTCAACATGCTGCTTTTTCAGATCAACCAGCAGATCACGCACATCCCGGGTGGTACTCCTGAAATCTTCATCACCACGGGCCTCAGCCGCAAAATCCCTGTAAAAGGTAGGGACTTCAACGACGCCGATGCGATATTTACCCATACCATCCAGTTTCTCGATGACATGGCTCTTTGCCGCCTGCTCTTCCAGTTTGATCTTGTTGCGTACCAGGGTAATGGTTTTACGGTTCGATCCTTCTCCTTTCGCCAATACTTCCAGCTGTACCACAGAGCCTTTCGGACCACGAATCTGTTCAACCACATCCTGCAGCCGCCAGCCGACAATATCGATCATCTCCCCTTCCAGGCCCTGGCCCACACCGACAATCTTGTCACCGGCATGCAGCAGATCACTCTGTTCCGCCGGACCGCCGATGATGGTTTTCTGTACCACGGTGTAGCCTTCCTCATCTTTCAGAACCGCGCCAATGCCCTCCAGAGAGAGCCTCATACTGATATCAAAATTCTCAGATGTACTGGGTGACATGTAGCTGGTGTGGGGCTCCAGACTCAACGTGTAGGCATTGATGAAGGTCTGAAACACATCATTGCTGTCAAACTGCTCGACCCTGGAGAGCAGTCTCTCGTAGCGCTCTTTCAGGGTCTTTTTGATCTCAGCATCTTCCTTATCCATCAGACGCTGATTCAAAAAGTCATTTTTCACCCGCTTGCGCCAGACATCGTTCAGCGCAGTACGCGTCTGCGCCCAGGGTTGATCCTCGCGATCGTAGATATAGACCTCATCGATGGTGAAGTCGAACTCCCCATCCACCAGTTTCAAGGCATGGCTGACCGCCTCGCTGACACGCTGGCGATAGAGGCGATAGATCTCGAATGCCGGCTCAATCCGGGCATTTTTCAGATAGTCATCCAGCTTGTCCCGATAACCTGAGAAGTGAACCACATCACCGGCCAGGAAGAATGAGCGGTTTGGATCCAGGGTGTCGTAGTAGCGCTGTAGGATCATTTGAGACATCGAATCATCCAAAGCGACGTCTTTATAATGATATTTGGCAATGACCTTGACGATGACACTGGCCGTCTGCTGTTGTTCTGCGGTCGGCCGCAAATCCTGTATCGGGACAGTTTGTCGATTGGCCCAAACTGGTGCTGACACTACAATAAGAATCAACCACCAAAACCGTTTCACATTAAGATATTTCATTCATCCTACCTGGTCTTTGCGGGAAACTGGGAAAGCTCCCTGATAGCCCCCAAGGGACAATTAACACGAGTCCAATCGGCCTTGATTGGCATTTTTTCAGGTTTACCAGGCCCTGGAATTCGAACTGACAGGCCCTGACTACAATTTGAATATGCTTTGGACTGGATTTCCAGTCACCGGGTTCCGCACACTCTGGAAAAGCGAACCGGTCCCCTCGAATCTACCACCTTTATTCACAATTTCTCGTGCAGCCCGTTGATTAATTTGAGATATCCCGGTGTTTCAGGATTTATAATCCCATGCCGCACCAGAAAGTCAATCACCACCAGATTGCAGTTAGGCTTGAAATCGTCACTGTTGGCGACCCGCTCGGCCACCTCCTCGATCGGCAACAACATGAATTCCGCCACTTCACCATCTGAATTATAGGGGACAAAATCTGAGGGAAGTTCAAGATCATAACAATAGAGAGTATCGGGCTTTAGACCGACCGGCGTTTCCGTGCAGTAGGTGATCGCACCGATCGGTACCGCCTGAGCCACGAGGTGGGATGGCACACTCGCCTCTTCCTGACACTCTTTGTGCAGATTATCCGCCAGTGAGATGTCATGTGGCAGCCCACCGGCCACCATATTGTCCAGATGATCAGGAAAAACCCGTCGGTCGGCTGAGCGCCTGGCAATCCAGAGCAACAGCTCAGATCCATCACGAACATAGCCATTCAAATGCTGCCCATAGGCACGCAGTCCGAAATAGGCAGCGGCCGCACGGTCGATGGTCGCCAGAGCAGAGTCCCTGTCGGCGTGGGTGACCGGATATCGTTCACCATGTCGATGGGTCATCACAGAGGATTCCACCAATCCATCCACTACCTCATCGAGAATCTCACTCCTCTGCTCGAAACTGTTGAATTGTGGATTTAAGCTGACCCCTCTCTCATTCACTGAGAAAAGGTCGGATCTGCTTTTCAAAAAAGAACATACCGGCTGCTTAAGATACCCTACAAGATGAGAATCGAAGTAAAGGGGTTTGAAGTTATCCCGATTCCATTCATTTAACCTATCTATATGTCGTTGATATCCTTGTAATTTCATCTTTTATTGCAGTTCCGCGTTCGGATAGACCCCAATTATATGGCATGGTGACAGCCTAAGCTCACTTTGATGGGGGTAAAACAGACCTTTTTCAAGGTGCAGTTAGATATCCGGGAGTTCCAATGGGTATGAATCTAAAAACAGTTGGAATGCCTGCAATCTGCAGAGCGTGAGAATTTAGATACCAGGTTAATAACTGGTAAAGTTGATTCCACTGAACACGGAACAGATAACGCTATGAATAACAATAAGACATCCGATGATGAGCTCAGCAATGCTGATACAGATTCTCAGCTTGCGGTGAAACGTTTCTGCGATGGCTGCAACTGTGCTCAGGCGGTGCTCACCAGCTTTGCCAATCGTTATCAAGTTGATACGGAGTTGGCGATGCGGATCAGCTCCGGTCTTGGCGGCGGCGTAGGCCGGATGGGGGATATTTGTGGTACCCTCTCCGGCGCTGCCCTGGTTCTGGGTCTGCAGATGGGGCCGAAAACCTCTGATGACGCCAGCGCAAAAGAGGCGACCTATAACGCTACCCGACTGCTCCAGGAGCGATTCATGGCGCGCCATGGCAGCAATCGCTGTAAGGAACTGCTGCAAAAAGATTTGAGCATCCCCGCTGAATATCAAGAGGCGAAATCTCTCGGATTATTCAAAACCCAATGTCCGGATTATGTCGGGACAGTGGTCACGCTGCTCAACCAGATACTAGAAGAAAGTGAAGTTAAAGAATGAAAGATAAGATCCTCAACATGCTTGAGCTGCAGGATGCGATGAACTGCAAAGTCAACGATGACTGGCGCGATGCCGGCTATCCCTGGTATCGGGCCATCTGGACCGAGTGTGCAGAAATGCTCGATCACTATGGCTGGAAATGGTGGAAGCATCAGAAACCCGACATGGAACAGGTTCACCTGGAGATCATAGACATCTGGCACTTCGCTCTGAGCGATTTAATCCTGCACAACGCCACCCTGGAAGGCGCCGCAGAACAGGCACTCGAGGGTTTGAATCAGGCAACCGACGGGGTCGACCTACGCAGTTCCATTGAACAGTTGGCGATGTTCAGCATCAAGACGGAGTCGGCCGACATCGGCCACTTTGCCACCATGATGCAGGCGGCAGAACTCAGCTTCGATGATCTCTACAAGACCTATATCGGCAAGAACGTACTCAACTTCTTCCGTCAGGATCACGGATACAAGGAGGGCAGCTATATCAAGGTCTGGGATGGTCGGGAGGACAATGAGTACCTGTCGGAGATCCTTGCCAAACTCGATCCGGACAACGCTGACTTCAGTGACCAGGTATATCAACAGTTGCAGCACTACTACCCTGCTGAAACGACTGACAACAACTAGGGCCTGTTAAGAACGGTGCTTACTTAAGCACTGAAACGCTTTACATCGAGTGTTATCAAGGGTTTTGGTGGGGCATGGCCCCACCCTACTGTTGAATTCATGGTGTAGGGTGGGGCCATGCCCCACCAATTCGTGTTTATGTAACTACCATTCAGGCCTGTAAACACTAACCAGGGGGTAAAGGTCGCTGCCGCTGATGCCTTCTGACTTTGACCATCAGGTCATAGGGAAGCAGCAGAGTGTCCGCAACGAAACAGAATGGCACATCCATCGCCCTCACAAACTGCTCGCCATACAGATAGAAATCAGAAAAACTCCTGATAAAGATATTTACCGCTGTCTTGGTTCCCAGGTAGGGATGCAAGATATCGTGATCGTCGAGATGGACTTTGACGGTCGAGCAACCCAACGATAAGCTAATAATGGATGCCACCAATACGGCTCTGTAGAATGATTGAAAGCAGCCTTTTAGGTTTTTTTTCGCTCTGAATCCTGCCAACCCCATCCTCATAACCTCCGTTGTTATTGATTGGTTCTATGACGCTCATCCGCTAGCGCTTCCCTCATCATAGAGAGTAAAAATGATTAAGACAATTTTGTGCAGTGATTACCAATAGACCATTTCACCGGCATCAAATACCTGACCCGACCTGGCAAGGCGGCAGTTGATGAACAGATTATTGATAGGAACCTGGGTATGCCTGGACAGACTCTCAGCCACCGCTTTGATGTACTCGGCAATCGCTTCGCTGCTGTTGAAATCGGGCAGTAACAGTTCAACCAGCAGAGGATGGCCACTCTCAGGTTGAAAGTCAGCCACCTCGCCCGCCACCGCGTAGTGTCCAGCTGAAAGGAAATCCCAGGTAACGGTAATATGCTGCTTGTCGATACCACTTACGGTCGAAAAATCCTCAGTGACCCGTTGCAGAATTCTGCTGATGTTCCGTCGCTGCTCGAAAGGCAGTGATTTGATGTGAATGAACGGCATGAGTATCAGGAGAGTATCTGTTCCAGCTGTAACTCGGTATAGCCCGCCTCCTCACCAAACTTCTCAACCAGATCCTCTCCTGCATGTTGTCTTGCCACCGTTTTCTCCTCGTTCTGCTCCAGATAGTACTCATAACGACTGCGCAGATAACCATGCCGCCGCCAGGCATCCCGTTGATTCAAACCAACCCGTGATGAGCGCTGCGACCTGAGCAGTTTTGCGGCACCACCAGGAGACTTCTGCTTGCCACGCTTTTTCTCTTTACGGCTTTCAGACTCATCCAGCTTGGTTTTCAGTTTGGCTATGGTTCGCTCACGTTTTTCAACCACTGCCTCGAGCATCTTGATTCGGCTCTTCAGTTCAGAGGCTTTTGTGCTCTTCTGCTTGACCTGTTTGCCGATGGTTTTATTCTTTTTGCTGAGCTTCTCCTTGCCCCTCTTCTTCAGTTTTTTTTCTTTCTTCGTCATACCCCAGCCTCACTTGATCGGCTCCGGCTGTTTTAAACAACCAACCTACAGATTTCTTAGATTCTGGCCTGACAGCAGACCTAAGAGTTAATACCTGAATCCTCGGGTTCAGGTTAATAGTAAAAATAGTCTAGACTGTTTTTCGCCAAATGCCGGGAATCGCGCTCAAGGCCACCGTCCGTCAACCCATTGCAAATAGAGGATAACCATCTGGGACCGGCTCTCTCTCAAGGTAAATAATTCTCAGCCGGGTGAATCCAAACCCCAATCTCAAGAGTAGAGTGATATAGATACTCAACTGCAGTAGCCGACGCTGCGCCGGACTGTTCGAGGCGAACGGTCCTCAATCCATTGAGATTCCAATCAGGAGAAACTTCATGGGTAAGCGAAACCTGTCACGTAGAGATTTCATCACCAATACGCCCCTGGCTCCACTGGCGTTGCTGCCGCTGGGCTACACCCCTCAGGTGTTGGGCAACGACGACAACAGATATGGCATCAAAGGCAGACAGGCGCCACCACTGCAGGTGGGTTACTGGATTGATGCACAGGGTCGGCCCAGCGACTTCAAGCAGCAGCAGTTATCCGGCAAGTGGGTCTATCTGAAGTGTTTTCAGAATTGGTGTCCAGGCTGTCATGAGTACGGTTTCCCGGCCCTGAAGCGGGTTGCCGACACTTTCGCTGAGAATCCGCAGGTTGAGGTAATCGCCATTCAGACCGTTTTCGAAGGCTACAGCAGTAATACCAAAGAAGATCTGCGGAAGCTGCAGCTGCGTTATGAATTACCGATCATGATGGGGCACGATCCGGGTGATCCGCAAACAAACACCTATCCCCGAACCATGCGGGACTACCGTACCGGGGGTACGCCGTGGGTGGTGATCATCGATCCCTCGGGCAAGGTGGCTTTCAACCATTTCCATATTGAACCCGATGAGTTCATTCCACAGCTGAAAAAAATACTGAGTTGAGCGTTAGCGCTGTGCGAGGTTGAGCAACCCGGTACGGTTGCGCACTGACGAATCGTGGTTTTGATAATATTCAATGCCCGTTGAGCTGCACTCTGCCGGAATGCGCCTCTTTTTGTACAGGAGGCGCTATGTACGAGTTTAATACGGAGATCGATCTCTCCTTCAACCAGGCTGTCGCCCGGGTTCGTGATATTTTGATGGAAGAGCACCTTGGCGTGGTCAGTGATGTGGATGTGCAGGCGATCTTAAAAAACAAACTGGACAAAGATATTCCCCCCTATCACATCTTCGGCGCCTGTAATCCGGCACTGGCTGACCGGGTAATACAGCAGGAACCCAACGCGGGCACACTACTGCCCTGTAATTTCATCATCCGTGAACGGCAGAGCGGCAAGGTGGTTGTCAGTTTTATGGATCCGGAAGCGATCCTCGGATTGTGCTCGACCGAAGAACCCAAACGGGTGGCTGCGGAAGCCAAGGCCAAACTGCTGCGGGTCGTCGAAAAACTGACCAGGTAAAACGTTTAGATACCTGGGAGATTATCTGATAGACCGACCGCTGATCAGATAGCGGATAGCTTTGCGATTGGTCCATGAGCTGGCCATTCGCAAGGCCTGGTCTGAGGAGACCCAGCGGTATTCACTGTGTTCGTTCGCTTGCAGTATTGGGATCCGGCGGCTGGGGAGCTGCAGACCAAACCAGTGCTCTTTGTTGCTATGGGCTGCCGCGGCATAGCGGGTACGCCAAGCGGGAAGAATGGGGAAGCTGACCTGTTGGCGCAGATCGATCAATCGATCGCCGGCCATGATACCGGTCTCCTCATAAAGTTCCCGTCGGGCCGCCTGTGCGGCTGACTCTCCCCACTCCAGACTGCCGGTGACCGATTGCCAGAAGTGCTTCGGCCGAACCCGGCGCATCATCAACACCTGACCGGCCTGGGTATAGACCACCACCAGCACAGACTCTGGTCGCTTGTAGTCTCTGCCAGACATCTCTCTGCCTGATCAGCTCGCGTTCATGGCAGCTGGCAGCGGCAACTAAGCCCCCTCTTCGGTTGCTGGTTTACGCACCCGTATGGAGAGCTCCTGCAACTGATCTGGCGCCACTTCCGATGGCGCTGAGGTGAGCATGCAGGCAGCGGTCTGGGTCTTTGGAAAGGCCATTACCTCGCGAATTGAGGATGAACCGGTCAGCAGCATCACCAGACGATCCAGACCGAAAGCCAATCCCCCATGAGGCGGACAGCCAAATTTCAATGCGCTGAGCAGAAAACCGAACTTCTCCTCGGCCTCCTCATCGCTGATCTCCAGCAGTTGGAAGATCTTCTGCTGTACTTCCTGCTGGTGAATACGAATCGAACCACCACCCAGCTCAACACCATTCATCACCATGTCGTAGGCACGGGATTTACAGGCGCCTGGGTCACTCTCGAGCAGCTCCAGCTGATCCAGCTTGGGAGAGGTGAAAGGATGGTGTAGCGGTGTCCAGCGATCGTGGTTTTCATCCCATTCGAACATCGGGAAATCGACGACCCACAAGGGACGCCAGTCGCCCTGCATCAGCTCCATATCCTGACCGACCTTGACACGCAAAGCTCCAAGAGCCTCATTGACCACATGAGCCTTGTCGGCACCGAAGAAGATCAGATCCCCATCCTTGGCAGCGGTACGCTCAAGGATCGCATTCACCACCTCATCCGGGAGGAATTTGAGAATCGGTGACTGCAGGCCTTCAATGCCCTTGGCCAGCTCATTGACTTTAATATAGGCCAGCCCTTTGGCGCCATAGATCGCCACATACTTGGTATATTCATCGATCTGTTTGCGGCTCAGTGCACTGCCACCGGGAACCATCATGGCCGCCACCCGACCTTTGGCATCCTTGGCGGGACCGGAAAAGACCTTGAACTCCACCGACTGCATCAGATCACCCAGATCGACAAGCTCCAGAGGAACTCGCAAATCAGGACGGTCAGAGCCGAAACGGGAGACTGCCTCATCGTAGGTCATGCGTGGGAATGGATTCGGCAGGTCGACGTCCAGAATCTCTTTATAGAGCTGACGAATCATCTCCTCATTGAGTTGCAGGATCTCATCCTCACTCATGAAAGAGGTCTCGATATCGAGCTGAGTGAATTCAGGTTGCCGGTCGGCACGCAGATCCTCATCGCGGAAACAGCGCACAATCTGGTAGTAGCGATCCATACCGGACATCATCAACAGCTGTTTGAACAGTTGTGGTGATTGAGGCAGGGCAAAAAACTCACCCGGATGGGTGCGGCTCGGTACCAGGTAATCCCGCGCCCCTTCCGGGGTAGCCTTGGTCAGCATCGGTGTCTCGATGTCCATGAAACCCTGATCTTCGAGGAAACGACGCAGGGATTTGGTCACCTGAGCACGGACACGGATCTTCTCCAACATTTCCGGACGACGCAGATCGATGTAGCGATAGCGCAGACGGATCTCTTCCGAAGCCTTCTCATGTTCATCGAGTTGAAATGGCGGTGTATCCGAACGGTTCAGCACTTCCAGCTCAAGACCGAGAATCTCGATCTCACCTGTGGGCAGATCCTTGTTGACGGTACCCTCGGGTCGAGCCCTGACCCGCCCTTTCACACGCAGTACAAACTCATTACGTACCTGCTCAGCGATTGAGAAAATCTCCGGCAGATCCGGATCATAAACCACCTGCACCAGGCCCTCACGATCTCGCAGGTCGATGAAAATCACCCCACCATGATCACGACGGCGATGCACCCATCCACAAATTTCAACTTCCTGGTCGATATGGGAGCTATTGATTTGTCCACAATAATGACTGCGCATGGGTATTATCCTGTGAGATTTCGCTGCAACGGCTAAAAGGCGGGAATGTTACGGCTTGGCTTGCGCCTCTGCAAGCCCGGAGGTTGAGTTTACCGCTCCCATTGAGAGCAACATTTTCAATCCGTCATCCACACTCATCTCCAACTCCCGTACTTCCTCCTTGGGCATAAGCACGAAATAGCCCCCTGTGGGGTTGGGTGTGGTGGGAATGTAGACACTGACCAGTTCGCGCCCGAGCGCCTCCTGGATCGGACCACTCTCCTCATTGGTGAGGAAGGCCAGGGTCCAGAGTCCCCGTCGTGGAAACTCCACCAGCACAACTTTGCGAAACGACCTGCCGTTGTCGGCAAACATCGTCTCCACCAGCTGTTTGACTGCGGAATAGACGGATCTGACCAGAGGAATGCGGGATACCAGTGCCTCCCACAACTTCACCAGGCGACGGCCAAACAGATTTGCCGCCACCAGGCCGGTGATGAACAGGATCACCAGGGAGAGCAGCACCCCCAAACCTGGGATGTGAAAGCCCAGCAGTGTTTCCGGGCGATAGGCTTGCGGCAGCAGGAGTAGACTGCGATCCATCCAGTCCACCAGCAGACTGACTACCAGATAGCTCGCCCCTAAAGGTAACCAGACCAGCAGACCGGCTACCAGGTAACGACGTAAGTATGTCATTCAGAGATCCACGAAGCGTCTCAGCGGCCGCAGGAGCCGCTAGCGCAACCTTTTGATTTCCCTTCTGATTTTCCGCTATCGTGGACATTCTTCTTGTTGCTGCCCTTGAAATCTGTCTCATACCAGCCACTGCCCTTAAGACGGAAGCCGGCGGCTGAGATCAGCTTTTTGAGACTATCCTGCTTGCATTCAGGACATTCGGTCAGGGGGTCATCGCTCATCTTCTGCATTGCCTCCAACTCATGGTCACAGGCCTGGCAACGATACTCATAAATCGGCATTTTCGTGCTTCCTCAATATTCGGTTTCGGCGACAGAATCAGGCTCAGTCACCTGGAATTGCTGAATCCTACCATATTGGGAACGACAGACTAATAATCAAGGCTATTTAAATCCTAAGCCTGACCATGGAAATTCGAAGAGAGTGTTTGCCGCAATTAGACGCCAAACACCGAAAAATGCCACTGAACTGATGGATCAGAGTCTGGTTTGTATGTCGTTGAGTGCTTTTAAGTCGGAAAAAGATTGGAATTAATGTTGGATCAAATTCGCGCGAATTTGCGGTAATTCGCGCTGAAATACCCTTCAGGTACCGTCCTCGTCCAGCTCTTTCATCTCGCGGCGGTGCCTCAGCATCTCACCCTGTCGACGGGTTATGTGTCTGATCAGCGCATCCTGATCCGAACCCCGAATCATGGTGAAATTGATCCGTGCATGGTAGGGGAAGCCCTCATGCTCTCCACCAGACGGCTCAATTCCAACCACTTCTCCATACGCCAGCAGGCCGGAAAATGAGGGCAGCAACAGCATCTTGACTTCCACTTTGGACCCGACTTCAACCGCTTCGGTAATATCCATTGCCAATCCACCGGCACTCAGATTGACCTGCTGTGAGGGCTGATCGAGCAACTCCCGGGCTTCTGTCAGGAAACTGCGACCCAGCAGATTGATCTTTTCATCCAACGCTTTCAGGTAGTCGGCGATATCGGTATCCCGCTGTTCGATACGATGCATTGAGGCGGAGAGGTGCTGACTGATCTCCTGCAGGCGGGTCATGACAGTAAACCGCTCCCCTGCTCTCAGCTGCTCGTCAATGCTGGTCGGTATATCAGCCGCCGGGATCACCCGGTAACTCACTCGGATCGAATCGTCTATACGGAAAAACTCCCTGCGTTCATCCTGGGTTTTTTCCTGATCATCGATAGACATCGGTCTGGCTCCTATTTATTCCTCAGGGATTTCGGTCGGTTCAGGATCGGGTTCAACATCCTCACCACGCCTGATCACCAGCTCAACCCGTCTGTTCTGAGCCCGATTCTCAGCGGTGTCATTGTCCACCAGTGGCTGGGAATCTGCATAGCCCTGGATTAAAAAACGCTCCTCTTCAATGGAGGCATTGCTCAACATGGCGTGCACCACCGTCACGGCGCGGGCTGATGACAGCTCCCAGTTGGAGCGGAACCGCCTGGTAGAGATCGGAATATTGTCGGTATGCCCGGCGACAATGATCTTACCCGGTGTTGTGGCGATCACTTCAGTGATTTTTGAGATGACTTCAAAGAATTCCGGATTCAGGTTGGCTCTGCCTGAGGGGAATGAACCCTTCTCCTGAATACGGATGATGATGTTGGTCGACTCTGTCTCCACATCGATCAGGCCGTCACTGATCTCGGACTCAAGCATCTCCTGCAGCTCTTCGGCCTGAGCCTGCACCTCTCGCTCCAGCTCGGCCTGCATCGCCGCCTTGGCTTCATCCACATCGGTAGCATCCTTCGATTCCCGGTCTAGAAACTCCTGTTCCAGATCACTGGTAATCTGTCGAATGTCTTCGATCGGTGAGGGTTCCGGTTTACCGGGACTGAACTCCTGCATGATCACGCTGGTGCCCTTGACGATCTCCACGGCAGGAATCTCCCGCTGTACACCAAAGGCATCCTTCATCGATTCCGCCATCTTCTTGAAGCGTTGCGCATCCACCTCGGCAAATGAGAGCAGCAGCACGAAGAAGCACATCAGCAGTGACATCAGATCGGCAAATGTCGCCAGCCATGGGGGTAGCCCTTCAGGACATTTGGGACACTCGTCAGCCATCCTCAGGCTTCCTGTACAGGACGCTTACCGGTGGGCAGATAGGTACTCAGAAGCTGCTCCAGTACCCGTGGATTCATACCCTCCTGAATACCTGCGATGGTTTCAATAATCAACGACTTATTGGTCTTCTCCATGGAGCTGGCTCTGGCCAGTTTTTCCGACATGGGTGTCGCGAAGGCATTCGCGATTACTGCGCCATACAGGGTGGTCAACAGTGCCACCGCCATAGCAGGACCGATACTCGCCGGATCAGACATGTTCGCCAACATCTGCACCAAACCCACCAGTGTTCCGATCATGCCCATGGCCGGTGCCATGGTAGCCATGTTTTTGAACATGGTCTGACCCACCTCATGGCGCTGAATGGTCAGATCAATATCCTTGGTGAGCAACTTGTTGACCAGCACAGGGTCGTGGCCATCCACACAGAGTCCGATGCCTTGTTTAAGGAAACCGTTGGATATCTCCTGCCCCTCCAGGGCCAGTAGACCGTTCTTTCTGGCGATGTCCGCCAACTCAACCGCTTCCTCGATAAGTTTTTTGGGATCATCGGTTTTGTAGAAAAAGGCCTTCATGCCGATGCTGAATGATCCCAGGAAGTCACCGAGTGACACCTGCATGAGTGTCACCATGAAGGTGCCGCCAACAACGATCAGTAGCGAGGGAACATTGACAAACAGCATGACATCGCCACCGGAAGCGATCGCCCCGATGATAATGCCGAAACCACCTAATAGACCAACCAGTGTCGCAATGTCCACCTAGTTTTCTCCGAAACTCCGTTGCCGTTTTTGTGTTCATTGAGAACAAATATCAAGCTCGGTTGTTGAGATTTGCCTCTGAACATTTAATCTGTTTGGTTTAGCGGTCAGATTGAGACAAACTTTAATTCCTGATTGAGTCTGACAGGCGTATATTTACACGCTCAATTAACCATAAATAACGGTCGGTCATAACAATGACAGATAACAAAAGCATACTGATTACCGGCTGCTCCAGCGGCATCGGTCTGTGTGTCGCCAGAGGCTTGAAGGAGCGTGGCTACGAGGTCTATACCAGCGCACGCAAGGCGGAAGACGTCAGCATGCTGCGACAACAGGGATTCAAGTCATACAGACTTGATCTGACGGAAAGTGAGAGTATCGCGAATACGTTGGAACAGGTGCTGGAAGAAACCGGTGGAACACTCTATGCGCTGTTTAATAACGGTGCCTACGGCCAGGTTGGTGCGGTGGAGGACCTGAGCGTTGCGGTATTGCGTGAACAGTTCGAGACCAACTTCTTTGGCTGGCACGACCTGACCTGCCGGGTAATTCCGGTGATGAGAGCACAGCAGACAGGACGCATCATTCAAAACAGCTCGATTCTCGGTTTCATGACCTTGCCATACCGGGGCGCCTATGTGGCCAGCAAATATGCCCTGGAGGGATTGACAGACACCCTGCGCCTGGAGTTAGCGGAGTCCGGCATCAAAGTCTCACTCATTGAACCGGGCCCCATTGAGAGCCGGTTCCGCGACAATGCCCTGGCGATGTGGCAGAAAAACATCGACCCGGAGAGATCGGCACACAAGGTTTATTACCAATCGATGCTGCAGCGACTTCGCAAACAGGGAGCGGCGACCCCATTCACTCTGCCGGCTGAGGCTGTTTTGAAAAAAGTCATACATGCCCTTGAAAGCCCAACACCCAAGGTCCGCTATCCGGTCACCTTCCCGACCTACCTGTTCGGTATGCTGCGACGTGTCCTCACCAGCCGGGGCATGGACCGGGTACTGCTGAAGCTATCCGCCAGCGGCAAACGGTGAGACAGCGGTTTCTGGCCGAAGTTGACCCTGTTGTTTTGGTGCCGGATTAATACTTGCCAGGGGCAAGTTGAAGCAGCAAACCATTGTGTGACATGATCCCTGACCCTTGATCAATCCCCGGGCGGATATTTATGACAACTGAGTGCCCGATACCTGTCAAAATCAACTTGCACCGCAAGACACGATTGCTGGCGCTGCACTTCTCCGACGGCAGCAATTTCGAACTCCCATGTGAATATCTGCGGGTTTTTTCCACCGCGGCAGAGGTCAAGGCGAGCGACATCCCGATCACGGGCAAGGAGTGTGTCAATATCGAAAAAATCGAGCCCCAGGGTCAATATGCCGTCCGACTGGTGTTCGACGATGGACATGACACCGGGATCTACTCCTGGCAGACCCTCTATCAGCTCGGCAGCGAGTATCAGAAAAACTGGCAGAACTACCTGACAAAGCTCGATACGCTGGGCTATCAACGCCAACAGAGTGAACAGCAGGATCGATCGGTAAAACTCTTCTACTTCGCTTGGCTGGCTGACAAAACCGGTAAGGAGTCCGAGGAGATAGAGCTGCCTCAGTCAGTCACTACCATTGCCGAATTGCTGAAGCTGTTGAGAATGCGTCGACCTGAAATTGCGCCCGTATTTGACCAGGCCTTGCTGCGCCCCATTGTGAATAAACAGTTCGCCGAGCTGTTCACTCACCTGGATCATGGTGACGAAGTGGCCCTGGTGCCCAACCAGCCTACACCACCGGCGACACCTGACATCTGACTGTTACGCAAGCGGTTAGAACGAAGACCAGATCACTCAGACACAAATAGGCACGAATCAGTCTCAATTGTCGCTATTTGGATCAATTACATTTGCTGGCGGCGATTGGCGTCCAGATGAATCGAAAAAACTAATTGAGATCGAAACTCAAGGTACGGCTTTGACCGTTACGGATGATATCCACTTGGAGGTTCGAGGCATCTTTCAGCTGATCCATCAGTTTCATGGCCTCTTTGTCATTGGTCAATGGCACCCCATTGACTGCGGTAACCAGGTCCGATGGTCTCACACCGAGCTGGTTGTAGAGCTCCCGATTCTTCTGTGGCAGGATTCGATAGCCTTTCATGCCGTCACGGGATTTCACCGGCACAAACCTGACATACTCAAATACCTTCAATGGCTCCTGCTTCAACATATCCCGATATTTACTGAGATTGGAGTTACGGGATACCGGACCTGGACCAAAATTGTCTTTGGTCTTGACCGTTCGTTTTGCGGATTTCCCGGACCTTCGTTTACTCGGAGCGCTGTTGTTTTTCAGCTTGGGGAAACGCAGTACTTCAGATTGTCCCTTTCTCAACAGCACTACCCGGTCTGTATAGACCGCCTGTAGAGTGACACCGGACATAATTGCACTGCCCACTTTGTGATATTTCTGGTCTGAGCCCTTGGCGATGATTGCTGCACCGTTTTCCGGCAGATCTGCAACGAAAACCCCATGCAAGGTCAGATTCAGGCGGGTTTCCGGGGCTTTTTTATCGACTTTCTTCGCCTTTTTTACCGCTCCGGCTTTACCGAACAGATGCAGATCCGAGACCTTTGAGAGTCGGGTGTCACTGCTTGCCGATGAATCGACCGAGGCGGTTTGCTGGGTTTCTGTAGGAGCACGGTGATAAGGCACATCCGGTACGGGTATCAGTCCCCAGGTGAGATCAGCCGCACGCCAGCTGATCAGCAGGATCAAGAATATGGCAACAAGTATCGGCAACTGATTGCTGACGAAGCCCTCCAACCATTTGGGGGTACTCTTCTCACCTACCCATCCATCCAGATAGGATTGTGCACGTGTTGCAAAATTCATCTCAGTTATCCATTCGAGCCTGTTATCGCTAATCCAATCAGCCTCCCTTATTCAGGGTAGCGCATCAGTTTCGGATTCAGTTTAAATTCTCTCTTAATCTTAGCAAGCATCTTTTCAGCAAGTCTGTGATCCACCTCAGGACCTACTCTGACACGATAGTGTGGCTTTCCGTTCAATTTAACCGGCGCCATTTGTGCGGGGAGCTCCGCTTTGCGTAATCGTTGCACCAGTTTTTTCGCATTGTTTTCATTTGTCAGACTGGCCACTTGGATTATCCAGGCCGTGGGAGAAGGACGCGGTTTAGCTTGCTTCCCACTCTGCTTTGGCTCACTCTTTTCGACCGGTTTTTTACTGAGAATCGGTTTTGGCTTCGGCTCGGGCTTGGGTTTTGAGACTGGTTCAGCCGCCGCTTTCGGTGCCGCTGGCTTCACCACCATTTTCTGCTCTGGTTTATCAGGAGTTTGACTGGCAACCGGTTGATGTTGCTGGGATTGAGGTTTGATCGGTATGGCATGGGTGGATTTATCCCTTTGCTCAACCGGCTCATCGATCAACATCGGCACAAAAATGACCACCAGCGCAACCAGCACTGCGCCACCCAGCATCCGCTGTTTCAGTCTCTCCTCCAGTGCCATATCTCTTTATCCCTCTAGGGCCTGTTAACACTCATAACATGGTTTTAAACTTAGAACCGGTATCCGATCAGACATAATTCGGTCGCCATTTGATATAGGCTTCAACATCCATCGTTATGCAAGTATATCAGTTCCCTTAAGCGACCTCATGCCGGGTTGATGCGCTTTTTGTCAGAGCAGGTCAAGCGGGCTATTCTGTATTTGGATCAATAACATCCAGGGCATCGCCGACAACCAGGAAGGAGCCGAAAATCACGATCAGATCTTCTGCTTTGGCGCTGGCCTTAACGGATTCGAAGGCACTGGAAAAGTCCGAAAAACAGTGCACAGGCATCTTCTCCCCATGCGGCCGGACCACCCTGGCCAACAGCTCGGCCGATTGTCCCCTCGCCCCGGGCAGATCAACCAGATACCAAGCGGATATGGCGGAATGGAGGCACTCTACAATGGCTTCGGTATCCTTGTCCTTCAGCAAGCCGAACAGAGCATACACCTCAGCCGGCCAATCCAGATGATCGAGATAGCTCCTCAATGAGGCCACGGCCTGGGCGTTGTGTGCCACATCCAGCAACAGACTGGGCTGCCCCTCGATCAACTGTGTACGCCCCTTCAGTGAGACCTGTCTGAGACCCTGAGAGAGTTGATCCTGATCCAGCGGCAGTTTCGATTCAAGCAGGCTGCTGACCATCACCACGGCACTGGTATTATGTAACTGTGCCTGACCGGTCAAGCGAGCCAAAGGCAGTGTCTGCGGCTCACCCCCTGATCTCTGCCATAGGAAGCGATCGTCTGACTGGCTGACATTGAAATCCCGGCCGGCCAGGTAGAGCTTGGCACCAATTTGCTTTGCGTATCCCAGCACACTCTCCGGTATCCCGTTATCGCCGACGACAACCGGTTGTTTCGGACGCATGATACCGGCCTTCTCCAGACCAATCTCCTCGCGGCTGTTGCCAAGCCAATCGGTATGGTCCAGATCCACTGTGGTGATCAGCGCCAGATCGGCATCAATAATATTCACCGCATCCAGCCTGCCCCCCAGGCCGACCTCAAGTATCACCAGATCCAGATCTTGTTCGGCAAAGATCATCAGCGCAGCCAGGGTGGCAAATTCGAAGTAGGTCAAAACCGTCTCACCACGAGCCTGATCGACCTGCTCAAAAGCCAGGCAGAGCGCATCGTCGCTCACCTCCCGACCGTCAATTCGGATTCGTTCGTTGTATCGCACCAGGTGGGGTGAGGTGTAGGCCCCTACACGGTAGCCCCCCTGACGGTAGATACTCTCCAGCATGGCCACACTGGAGCCCTTGCCGTTAGTGCCCGCGATGGTCACCACCAGTGACTGCAGGCCCGCAGGTTTGAGACGCCGCCAGACACTGGCCACCCGATCCAAGCCGAGTTCTATCTCCTTGGGGTGCAGGGTTGTTTGCCAGTCGAGCCACTGCTCGAGGGAGTTGAAGCGCATTTCTGATTATCGCAAGTGGATCAGAGCAGTACCGACAGATCCAATCTGCCACTGCAGATCGGTGGCAAACCTGCCGCTCAGGCCCGGGGTTTGCTCATCAGAATGCTGATCAGGTCTGAGATACGATCACGCATATCCCGTCGATCGATAATCATATCGATGGCGCCGTGTTCGAGTAGAAACTCACTGCGCTGAAAGCCTTCCGGCAACTTCTCACGCACCGTCTGCTCGATGACTCTGGGCCCGGCGAAACCGATCAGTGCATTGGGCTCCGCTACATTGATATCGCCCAGCATCGCCAGACTGGCCGAAACACCACCCATGGTCGGATCGGTCATCACTGAGATGAAGGGCAAACCACGCTTCTGCAGACGCTCCAGTGCTGCACTGGTCTTGGCCATCTGCATCAGAGAGAACAGAGACTCCTGCATGCGTGCTCCACCGGATGCGGAGAAACAGACAAGCGGGGTATGCCGCTCCAACGCCATGTTGACGGCCCGAACAAATCGTTCACCGACCACCGATCCCATGGAGCCGCCCATGAAACTGAATTCGAAGGAGGCGACCATGATATCCATCCCTTTCAGTTGACCCCGCATCGCGACCAGAGCATCCTTCTCACCCGATCCTTTCTGCGCCTGGGTCAGGCGTTCTTTATATTTCTTACTGTCTTTGAATTTCAACGGATCGACAGACTCGAGATTAGCGGCGATCTCCTCCTGAGGTTCTGGATCGAGAAAGGTCTCAATCCGCCGCCTGGCGCTGATTCGGTTGTGGTAGTGACACTTCGGACAAACATCCAGATTTCTTTCCATCTCCGCCCGGTAGAGAATTGCACTGCAACCGGGGCACTTGGCCCACAATCCCTCAGGGACTGCTCGTTTGTGGCCGGCATCCGTGCGGATCCGGCTTGGCATCAATTTTTCGAACCAACTCATAGATGTAGTTAACCTTTATCGTTATTTATGTACAGCGTTGTCCATGGCCTGCCTCATATTTGAGAGCAGTTCCCGCAACGCGGCACCAATCTTTTCCGGTTGATCGGCCAGTGCCTCAACCCGGGATACCAGAGCACTCCCCACCACCACAGCGTCAGCCACCTGGGAGACCGCCGCAGCCGTCTCAGCATCCTTGATTCCGAAACCAACGCCTACCGGCAGATCGGTATTTTCACGAATCTGCTTAAGTTTTTCATCCAAACTCTTTATATCGAGATGGCTGGCACCGGTAACCCCTTTCACTGAGACATAGTAGACGAAGCCTCCGGAGAGTTCACAAATCCGTTCAATACGAGCCGCTGTACTGGTGGGCGCCACCAGGTAGATCTGATCCAGGCCATGCTGTTGCAGTGTCTGTTGGAACTCCTGACCCTCTTCGGGTGGCAGATCGACCACCAACACGCCATCCACACCCGCTTCAGCCGCCTGTTCGGCAAAAATCTGGTAGCCCATGATCTCGATCGGATTCAGATAACCCATCAGAACCACCGGTGTCTCACGATCCATCTGCCTGAAACGACTGACCATTTCAAGCACATCTCTGAGACTGACATGATACTCCAGTGCCCGTTCACTTGCCCGCTGAATTACTGGGCCATCGGCCATCGGATCGGAAAAAGGGATGCCCAATTCAATCATGTCTGCACCCCCGGCAACCAGGTCCTGCATCAGATCGACGGTGATCTCAGGCAGTGGATCACCGGCGGTGATAAAGGGGACCAGTGCGGTTTTCTGCTGCTGCCGAAGCTGAGCAAACTTCTCCTTGAGCATGCTCATATCTTCAGTCCCTCTTGTGCTGCTACGGTGTGCATGTCTTTGTCCCCACGCCCTGAGAGGTTCACCAGTACGATCTGGTCACGACGCATGGTCTGGGCCAACTTAGCGGCATAGGCCAGTGCGTGGCTCGATTCGAGGGCCGGAATAATCCCTTCGATACGGGTCAAATCGTGAAATGCGGCTAACGCCTCCTGGTCGGTTACCGCCACATAGTTCGCTCGACCGGTATCCTTCAGCCAGGCGTGCTCTGGGCCGACACCCGGGTAGTCCAGACCGGCAGAGATTGAGTGGGTTTCAATGATCTGGCCATCCTTGTCCTCCATCAGATAGGTTCGGTTACCGTGCAGCACACCGGGCTTGCCGGCGCACAGCGGGGCGGCATGCTGACCGCTATCCAGACCGCTGCCTGCCGCCTCGACGCCGTAGATCGCAACCTCCCGGTCATCCAAATAGGGATAGAACAGACCGATCGCATTCGATCCACCGCCAACGCAGGCAACCAGGGCATCCGGCTGTCTTCCCGCCTGCTCCGGCATCTGTCGACGCGCTTCCCGCCCGATCACCGCCTGAAAATCCCTCACCATCGCTGGATAGGGGTGAGGGCCGGCCACGGTACCGATGATATAGAAGGTGTTATCCACATTGGTTACCCAGTCCCGCATCGCTTCGTTGAGGGCATCCTTGAGGGTTTTGGAACCGGATTCCACCGATCTGACTTCTGCACCCAGCAGGCGCATCCGATAGACGTTCGCCTCCTGCCTGGCGATATCCACCGCCCCCATGTAGACCACACACTCCAGGCCGAGACGAGCTGCGACCGTGGCCGAAGCGACACCGTGCTGCCCCGCTCCGGTTTCAGCGATAATCCGGGTCTTGCCCATATGCCGGGCCAGCAGAGCCTGACCTACCGTGTTGTTGACCTTGTGTGCCCCGGTGTGATTCAGATCTTCCCGTTTGAGGTAGATCTGAGCCCCATTCAACTCTTCACTCCAGCGCTTGGCGTGGTAGATTGGCGAGGGTCGTCCCACATAGTGTTTCAGATCCTCGTCCAGCTCCTTGAGAAAGGCCTCATCCTGCATGAAGCGCTGATAGGCCTTACGCAGTTCTTCCAGGGGGTCCATCAGAGTTTCGGAGACAAACAGTCCACCGTAGGGTCCGAAATGTCCCCGCTCGTCAGGATAGTTCCCAATCATCTTTTCAGTCGTTGTCACCACGCATCACTCCTGCAATGAAGGCCTCTATCTTTGCCTCATCTTTGATTCCCTTCGCCGCTTCCACACCACCGCTGACATCAACCGCATAGGGATGCAGCGACTCAACGGCCTTTGTCACATTTTCACTATTCAATCCCCCCGCCAAAACAATTCTGCCTGCCAGGGACTGAGGTACCAGATCCCAGTCAAACGTCTTGCCGGTTCCGCCAGGCACACCGGCCTGATAGGTATCCAGGAGCAGTCCCGATGCGTCAGCATATTGCTGTTTCAGGGAGAGCAGGTCGGTCTCCTGACGCATCCGGATCGCTTTGATCCACGGCCTACCGAAGCCTCTACAATCCTCTGCGGATTCATCACCGTGAAACTGCAACAGATCGAGAGGAACCTGTTTCAGGATCTGTTCGATAACCGCCCTATCCTCATTCACGAACAATCCAACAACTGTAACAAAAGGTGGCAGGCTTTTCACAATCCGCTGCGCCTGTTCCGGGCTGACCGAGCGGGGGCTGGGAGGATAAAACACCAACCCTATGGCATCCGCACCCAGGCGGGTTGCCGCCAGAGCATCCTCAGTCCGGGTGATTCCACATATTTTGATTCTGGTTCTCATAGGTTGCAGAAAGATACAGCAAGCGATTAGCCGATGCTATGGCCGAAAGCGGTTTTCCACGCGATACCCATAGCAACGACAAGGCCATCAGCCCAATGCAAACTCCTCGGGATAATCCACCTGTGTAAGACAGAGCCCTTGAGGTGGTGCTGTCACCCCACCCAGGGTGCGATCACGAAGGGCCAGGATCTCATCAGCCCAGCTCTCCGACTGCTCCCCCTTGCCGATAGCAATCAGCACACCGGCAATATTTCTCACCATATGATGCAGAAACGCATTGGCATGGACATCGATGCTCAACATCTCCCCCTGACGGGTGACCGATAGACTGTGCACCGTCCTGACCGGGTGTTTTGCCTGACATCCGAGTGCCCGATAGGATGAAAAATCGTGGGTACCGACCAGCTTCTGAGCGGCCCGGTGCATCGCCTGTTCATCCAGTGGCTTATGAATCCACACGGCCCGGTCACGCCACAATGCGGAGCGGTAGCTCCGATTGAGTATCCGATAGCGGTAGTGCCTTCCGATTGCGCTGAAGCGGGCATGGAATTTCTCGGGCATCAGTTGTGCCCAACAGATGCTGACATCCGCAGGCAGGTTTACATTTGTGCCTAACACCCAAGAGCGTTCTGATCTTACCGATGGAGTATCGAAGTGCACGATCTGTCCTGTTGCGTGAACGCCGGTGTCTGTCCGTCCGGCACAGTGTACCGTCACTTCATGATCAGCAACTTGTGAGAGCGCGATCTGGAGTGACTCCTGGACACTGCGCACGTCACCCTGGAACTGCCAGCCATGAAAAGCCGTACCGTCATACTCAACCCCCAGAGCCACTCTCATTGAAGTTTCTGCCTTCTGCTATCGGATTCGGCTCTCCCTCTGCCAAATCTGATCAGGCTGCCGGTGAATCGCCCCGGCAGCACTGTTATGGCTAATGGAAAAATAGAACAAGTATTGCGTGGATACATATTCGGATTGAAAGCTCCTAAAACACAAAGGGCGCACACTGTGCGCCCCTCATATGATGCGGACAGAATCTGTCCGAAATGGATTACAATCAGCTGGTAAGATTGCTCAACAGATCCTGAGCCTCTTTCTGCTGATTCTCACTTCCCTCACCGACAACCTCTTCAAGGATGCTCTTGGCCCCTTCGTTGTCGCCCATATCGATATAAGCCCGGGCCAGGTCAAGCTTGGTTGTGATCTCATCCGTGGAATCCAGATCGAGATTTTCACTGTGACTCTGAAGCAGGCTCAGCTCATCGGCGTCATTGGATTCCTCATTATCCAGATCGGTTGAGATGCCTTCCAACTCACGCTCGATACTCTCGAGATCGAGATTGTCCAATACCTCTGAATCCTCCATTTCAACCTGGTCTTCAATCCCTTCGATGACTTCGCTGTCATCGACGTCGGAGAGATCGAAAGGCAGTGGTTCCTCATTCGCCTCCTCGGCGACAGGTGCGGAATCTATTCCGGCAGGCACAGACTCGACTTCAAGATCGCTCAGGTCGATATCCAGCGCATCGGAATCCTCCATCGCTGGTGTAGACTCGGAACCATCCATTTTGTTCAGAAATTCCGAATCCAGAGAGAGATCGGCTTCAAGGGTTTCGGAATCCATCTCATCCAGGTTCTCAAGACCACTCAGGTCCATGGAATCCAGCTCATCAGAGACATCTTCCGCTGGTGCTTCCGCCACAGCTTCCTCAGCAGCCGGTGTTGATATATCCGCTTCTGACAGCTGGCCCAGATCCAGACCCAGGTCATCCATATCATCCGCCATATCCGCTGCGGCAAGTCCAGCAGCGCCGGCAAACAGCGCATGACCGGGATTGAGCTCTTTACCCATAGTTGTGATCTTCGACCAGGCATCGGGCTGTTGCTCTTCCAGGCCATTATCATGCAACTGCTGAGCAAGGTTGCTATAGGCATCCGATTTCTTGGCTGAGAAGTAGATCTCAAGCAGTTTGTGCTTCAACTCTTCCCGTTCAGGATACTTCTCGATCGCCTGATTGATCAGCTCTTCCGCCTGCTGATAGCGCCCATAGGCGATATAAACATCGGCCTCGGAGAGAGGATCAACTTCCCCCGTCTCATCCTGCAAGGCATCGATATCACTGGGTGAGAAGTCACTCATGAAAGAGGTTTCATCAGTCGGAGAAGTCAGCGAGCTGCTGTCGTCCACACCGGAAGGTGCAATATCACTATCCGGCGAAACCAGAATGCTCTCGGCAAATTCAGCTTCGGCCTCTTTTCGACGGCGCATAATCATCGCCAACAAACCAAGCAACAGTACGCCGGCACCACCGATGATGGCCACCATCGTGCTGTTCTCTTTCAAACCATCGAAATAGCTGACTTTCTTCTCAGGCAGTTTGGCTACCGGAGGTTTTGCCAACTCGGGCTCCGCCATCGCCGGTTTGCTCTCCTGCGATTCCGCAACGGGCGGGGGCTCAGACACTGCCGGTGGCTCCACAGCCGGAGGGGCCATCTGTTCCTTGGCCTGCTGCTCAGCAATCGCCGCCTCGATATCGACCTCTTCGATGACCGTGCCTTCAGGCACTGGAATGACCGGTTCCGCCACTTTCTCCATTGGCGCTGCCGGCTCGGCTTCTGTCACAGCCACCGGCTCTTCAGGCGCCATCTCTTCAGCCGGTACCGCAGCTTCAGCTGGCGCTTCCGCCATTGGAGCTTCCGCTGCAGGTTCCATCTCCTGCATCTTTTCGGCCGCCATACTTTGTGCGGCCTGTACCTCGGCAAGCTGATCACTTTTGAGGGTCAGCAACCTTTGGATATCATTGATCTGATTTTCCAGCTCCTGAACTCGGGATTTCAGCGCGCTGTTTTCCTGCAGAGCCCCTTCATTGGACTCGCGGACAAGCATAATCTCTTGTTGCAGCTGCTCAATCTCAGCGAATTCAGCCTGACCTTCCCGCTCGGCCGATTCACCCTCGCCTGGCTTGGGAGAGACCAGCTTCAGACGATCCTCGGGAGTCGGTGCCGCAGATGGTGCAGGCGCCTCAGCAGCTTTCTCCTGGCGACTCGGAGCCGCCGCTCTTGTTCCGGCTTTCCACTCTCTGGTCTGGGCAAGAAACTCCTCACGGGCGGCCCGCTTGGACAGCCCAGTGACCTCCGCATCCTCGGGCAGACGCAGTATCTTGCCAACCTTCAGGTTGTTCACGTTGTTGTTGATGAAGGCAGATGGATTGTGATCCAGCAATGCCATCATCACCTGTTCGATGGACTCATTGCTTTCCTGCATCTGCTTGGCGATGTTCCAAAGATTGTCATTCGGCTGTACCGGTCCGTACTCCCTGCCGCCTGCAGAACTCATGCTGGTCTCAGACATGGGGGCAGCGGCTGCCGGTGCACTGCGACTGGGCATGACTTTGCTCACCACCGGCTGGCTTCTTACAACCGGAGCAGCAACCGGGGCTGGCTTACGACTCAGGGTCACCGGAGGATCGAGCAGTACGGTGAACTCCCGTACCAGCCGTCCTTTGGGCCAATTGACTTCCACCAGAAAATTCAGGAAGGGCTCGCGGATCGCATCTCTACTGGTAATCGTAATTACCGGTTTTCCCGATGCGGTCAGCTGCGGAGCAAATTTCAAACCAGTCAGGTGGAATGGCCTGTCCATGCCCGCCTTTTTAAAGGCCTCATGTGAAGCCAGCGAGACACGTACATCTTGCAACTCTTCCTGGGAAACGGAAAGCAGATCGATATCGGCCTTAAAGGTTTGATTGAGTGCCGATTGAGGGTGGATTTCACCCAGTCCGAGGGCTAATGCGCCCATTGGTGATAAGGCTGTTGCAACAGCCACTGCCAATGACAGCTTACGAATCATGCTTCCTCCTTGCCAGAAAACATATCCACCAGTCAATAAAGTCACCTTGACACAGTGGGTCAGAGGCCCGCCGTACAGCCCCGATCGGTTTTAGAATAAACTTAATAATCAGTCGCTAACTATAGCTTATGAATGATCTTTTTACCAAAAGTTAAAGGATCATCACACGAAATATTGCAATACTGTACATGTTGATGGCGATAACCGCTAAAAGTGAGAAATCGGTCTTACTTTTCACAATCGGTCAGACCGGTCTCAGAGGGACGGTTCAACCTCCCTCTGGCCGATTCAGAACAGCCACAATGACACAGTCAGGGACAGCTGCCGGCTTTTTTCGTTACCCTTCCAGCAAAATCCTCAACATACGCCGCAATGGCTCAGCAGCTCCCCATAACAACTGATCACCCACAGTGAAGGCATTTAGATACTCTTCACCCAGATTCATTTTACGTAAACGCCCGACAGGTACAGTCAGCGTGCCGGTTACCTTGGCGGGATTCAGCCCATCGACTGTCAGTTCACGCTCATTGGGAACAACTTTTACCCAACTGTTGGCGCCATCCAGTATTGACTCCACCTCGTCTATCGGCACATCTTTACGTAACTTTATGGTCAACGCCTGACTGTGGCAGCGCATTGCACCAATTCGCACACAAGTTCCATCGATTGGTACCGGGTTCTCACTTCGCCCCAGAATCTTGTTGGTCTCAACAAATCCCTTCCACTCCTCTTTACTTTGGCCGTTTTCCAGCGGCACATCGATCCAGGGAATCAGGCTTCCGGCAAGGGCAGCCCCGAAGTTATCTGTTGGGAATCCGTCATCGCGCATGGTATCGGCCACTTTGCGATCGATATCCAGAATTGCAGAAGCGGGATCGACCAATTGATCATGCACCGCCGCCTCCAGAGCGCCCATCTGGCTGATCAGTTCACGCATGTTACGCGCTCCCGCACCGGAAGCCGCCTGATAGGTCATGGAAGTGGTCCACTCGACCAGGTCCTCACGAAAAAGACCGCCAAGCGCCATCAGCATCAGACTGACGGTACAGTTGCCACCGATAAAATCACGCCGGCCATCAGCCAGACCGTTACGGATCACCGACTCATTCACCGGATCAAGCACGATCAGGGTGTGATCCTTCATGCGCAGGCTGGATGCCGCATCGATCCAGTAACCCTGCCAGCCGGCGGCGCGCAACTGATCATAGACCTGATTGGTGTAGCTACCGCCCTGACAGGTAACGATAGCCTCCATCGCCATCAGTTCATCGATATCCGTTGCATCCTTCAATGACGGAATCGGTTTACCGATATCCGGGCCCGCCTGCCCAACCTGGGAGGTGGTGAAAAAGACCGGCTCATCGATCAGGGAGAAATCCCCCTCATCCCGCATCCGGCCCATCAGTACCGAACCCACCATGCCACGCCAACCTACGAAACCGACTCTTTTCATCTTCAATAAACCTGTTTAAAAACTAATCGTCAGGACGCTCCCTGACTGTTGAACACCTTATATCAATATAGGTGAGGCCCAGGACCTACTCGCCTCGCCTATACCAGGCCTTAATACCACCACACTCAATCCAATGCGGCAACAACTGCATCACCCATGGTTTCACAGTTTACCTCAGTCATTCCCTCAGCAAAGATATCGGGGGTGCGCAGACCCTGGTCCAATACCTTGTCGACAGCGGCTTCCACCCGATCAGCCATCTCCGGCTCATTCAGACTGTAGCGCAGCATCATCGCCACCGAGAGTATGGTAGCCAGAGGATTGGCAACGCCCTGCCCTGCGATATCGGGCGCTGAACCATGAATCGGCTCATACATACCCTTACCCTGCTCATCCAATGAGGCCGATGGCAGCATGCCGATGGAACCGGTCAGCATGGCGGCGCAATCGGAGAGAATATCGCCAAACATGTTGGTGGTGACCATCACGTCGAACTGTTTTGGCCATTTCACCAACTGCATGGCGGCATTGTCCACATACATGTGGCTCAATTCGACGCCGGCATACTCTTCACCAACCCGGCTAACCACTTCCCGCCAGAGCTCGGTACACTCGAGTACATTGGCCTTATCCACCGAGCAGACGCGACTGTCCCGTTTTCTGGCGATATCAAAGGCCACCCGGGCGATGCGGTCGACTTCAGACTCCTGGTAGACCAGGGTATTGAATCCCTGTTTTTCGCCGCCTTCCAGTTCCCTGATACCTCGGGGCTGCCCAAAATAGATTCCACCGGTCAGTTCACGCACGATCATAATATCGAGTCCGGACACAATCTCGGCTTTCAGACTGGAAGCATCCGCCAGCTGTGGGTAGAGAATCGCCGGGCGCAGATTGGCGAACAGATTGAGTGCGGAACGCAGTCCCAGCAATCCCTTCTCCGGACGGATGGAGATGTCGAGCTGCTCCCACTTGGGACCGCCAACCGCACCGAGCAGTATGGCATCCGCCTCTTTGGCCAGATCCAGTGTCGCATCCGGCAAGGGTCCACCGGTAGCGTCGATGGCAGCACCACCAACCAACGCCTCATCCATCTCCACATCGAAGCCAAACCGATCGCGCAGTGCCGCCAGCACTTTTACCGCTTCAGTCACAATCTCAGGCCCGATACCGTCACCAGGCAGGATTAAAATTTGTTTGCTCATCGATAAATTACCTCAAGAAAAGAGCCAGGGCGCTTCATCGGCACGACGCGCTTCATAGGCTTTGATCAGATCCACATGTTGCAGAGTCAGGCCGATATCATCCAGCCCGTTGAGCAAACAGTGCTTACGAAAAGGATCCACTTCAAATGGAATAGGCTCGGCATCGCCGACCACCAGTTGCTGTTGCTGCAGATCCACAGTCAGGGAAAGTGCTTGCTCACGGGTTGCCTGAGCAAAGAGTTCATCCACAATTTTTTCATCAAGAACAACAGGTAATATGCCATTCTTGAAACAGTTATTAAAGAAAATATCGGCATAACTTGGGGCTATAACGACGCGAAATCCGTAATCGTCCAATGCCCAGGGGGCATGCTCCCGGGATGAACCGCAACCGAAATTTTCCCGAGCCAACAGCACCTGAGCCCCCTGATAACGGGGATCGTTGAGTACAAAATCCGGATTCAGCGGGCGCTTGCTGTTGTCCATCCCCGGCTCACCGTGATCCAGATAGCGCCACTCATCGAACAGATTGGGCCCGAAACCGGATCGTTTGATCGATTTCAGAAACTGCTTCGGAATGATCGCATCGGTATCCACATTGGATCGATCCAAGGGGCAGACGGTGCCGGTAAAGGTCTCGAATTTTTCCATTAGCTATTCCTCAATTTCAGTATATGTTTAATAATTTCCGTTTATTACAACAAATACCTAATGTTAATTCTTTGATTAGATCTCAACAAAGTGACCATGGATAGCCGCAGCCGCAGCCATCGCAGGGCTGACCAGATGGGTACGTCCACCCTGCCCCTGACGCCCCTCAAAATTCCGGTTGGAGGTGGATGCGCATCGTTCACCCGGTTCCAGGCGGTCTGCGTTCATGGCCAGACACATGGAACAACCGGGCTCACGCCACTCAAATCCCGCCTCGACAAAGATCCGGTCAAGCCCCTCCTTTTCGGCCTGCGCCTTGACCAGACCGGATCCCGCTACGATCAGGGCTAGCTTGACGTTGGATGCCACCTGTTGTCCTTTTGCCACTTCAGCCGCCGAGCGTAAATCCTCGATACGGGAGTTGGTGCAGGAACCGATGAAAACCTTATCCACCGTAATATCACGGATTGGAGTACCCGCCTCCAGCCCCATGTACTCAAGCGCCCGGCGCATACCGTCCGCCTTCACCTTATCCGTTTCAGCCGCTGGATCGGGCACCGCTTGGTCGACGCCAACCACCATCTCCGGTGAGGTGCCCCAGGTGACCTGAGGCTTGATGGCAGCCCCATCAAGGGTCACAACATTGTCGAACTCGGCGCCGGGATCCGTGTGCAGAGTCTGCCAGTAGGCCACCGCCTTATTCCAATCCTCGCCTTTCGGGGCGTAGGGTCGACCTTTGACATAGTCGATGGTCTTCTGATCCACCGCCACGAAACCCGCTCTGGCTCCCGCCTCGATGGCCATATTACAGAGTGTCAGACGCCCCTCGATGGAGAGTGCCTCGATGGCATCCCCGGCGAACTCGATCGCGTATCCGGTGCCACCTGCAGTGCCGATTTTAGCGATGATCGCCAGCACGATATCTTTTGCCGTAACCCCGGGAGCGACCTGACCATCAACCCGTACCTGCATCGATTTGGATTTTTTCTGAATCAGGCACTGGGTTGCCAGTACGTGCTCAACCTCTGAGGTGCCGATACCGAAAGCCAGAGCACCCATAGCGCCATGGGTTGAGGTATGGGAATCACCACATACCACGGTCATCCCCGGCAGGGTGGCCCCCTGCTCCGGACCGATCACATGCACGATTCCCTGTCTGGGATCGAGCATCTCAAACTCGGTGATGGCGAAATCCCGGCAGTTCTGATCCAGGGTCTCGACCTGCAGTCGGGAGACCGGATCGGCAATAGTCGACACCCCGCCCGAACGTTCGGTGGTCGGTACATTGTGATCCGGCGTGGCCAGATTGGCATTGGTACGCCAGGGTTTACGCCCGGCCAGACGCAGACCTTCAAAGGCCTGGGGCGAGGTCACTTCATGCACCAGATGGCGATCGATATAGATCAGCGCCGTACCATCCTCATCGGTACGCACCAGATGGGATTCCCAAAGTTTGTCGTAAAGCGTCTTGGCACTCATTGTTGCTCCTTTTGCTGGTCTGCCGAACAGCGCCTGTCACGGCGGGTAGTCAAAACATAGGGGAGTGTGCTACATAATACAAATTCATATTTTTCATTTTTTCCATTCTTTATAGGAATAGATATGGAGTTCTCATCACTACGCGCTTTTGTCCAGGTTGCCAGGGAGGGATCATTCTCCAATGCAGCCCAGACCCTTTACCTGACACAACCCGCCGTCAGCAAGCGGGTTGCGGCACTTGAACAGGAGTTGACAGTGCGCCTCTTCGACCGGGTGGGAAGACAGGTCTTCCTCACCGAGGCAGGTCGGCAACTGTTACCCCGGGCCGAGCAGATCCTGCAGGATATGGCCGATATCCGACGGGGGCTCTCCAATCTCTCCGGAGAGATCTCGGGTCGTCTGGTGATGGGCACCAGTCACCATATCGGTCTGCATCGTCTCCCTTCTGTGCTGAGAAACTTTTCAGACAGCTACCCCAGAGCGGAACTGGACATCCGCTTCATGGAGTCGGAAAAGGCCTGCCTGGCGGTGGAACATGGCGAGCTGGAGATGGCTGTGGTTACCCTGCCTCTCAATCCCATCAAGGCACTCGATGCGTTGAAGATCTGGCATGATCCGCTCTGTTTTGCGGTTGGCCCTGATCATCAATTGGCCCAACAGTCATCAACCAGCTTGAAACAGCTGGTAAACCACCCGGCGGTACTACCCACCAAAGGAACCTACACCCGAACACTGTTGGAACAGTCGATCAACGACCGGCAGCTGACAGTGAACTGCACCTTGGCAACCGACTATCTGGAGACACTGAAAATGATGGCCAGTATCGGCCTGGGCTGGAGCCTGCTGCCTGAAATACTGCTCGAGGAGGGTCAGATTCTTAAACTGGAAGTGGCGGAACTGCGGCTGAGTCGCTCACTGGGCATTGTGACGCACCGTAAACGAACCCTCTCCAATGTAGCAAATGCCATGCGCCAGCAGCTGCTGGCGCATGGCAATCTTCAGGTCTCTTAGCGGGTTCGCTCGCAGATCCCTTGCGGAAAGAAAAATTCAATCTCTACCTTGGCGGTATCGGGACCATCGGAACCATGCACAGCATTCTCATCAACCGTCTCGGCGAAATCGGCGCGAATGGTGCCTGATGCAGCCTCTTGAGGGTTGGTGGCGCCCATGATCTCACGGTTGCGACTGATGGCATTCTCACCTTCCAGCACCTGCACCATGACGGGGCCGGAGGTCATGAAATCGAGCAGATCATTATAGAAGGGACGCTCTTTATGTACGGCATAGAACTCCCCGGCCTGCTCACGGCTGAGGTGCAGCATCTTTGAAGCAACGATCTTCAGACCCGCGTCTTCAAAACGTGCATAGATTTTACCGATCAGGTTTTTGGCTACCGCATCGGGTTTGACGATGGAAAAAGTGCGTTCAATGGCCATTGTTTAGGGCTCCGCAGAGTCAGGGTTGAGAAAAAGTGGCTGCACGCTGGAAACTCATGCTGCAGCGCAGCAGATGCGCAAAATACTCATCTGTCCGATTGGTGTCAAGCTTGGGTTAGCCGCGACAGAGGTAATTCACCGCCAATTGATGTCATTACCATTAAACAATGAATTAAAGTGATTGTTGATGCCCATCGGAAGCAGATAGCGGATAGAACCAATTTGCGACGCTAGGCGTCCATTTGCGGCTCGATCTACTGTACCTGTTTAGCCACCTGCCCAGAAGATGTATCACGATAACCAAGCCAGCGCATCGCGATGATCACCGCAATCAACGCATAACCGGCAGCCACCCAATAAGGCGCCTCCGGCCCCATACCGCTCCACAGATAGCCACTCAACAGGCTGCCAAAGGCACCGCCAGCCCCAAAACTGATGCTGCTGTAGAGTGCCTGCCCCCGTCCCTGGTGCTTGCCGACAAAATAGTGGTGCACCATATGTATCGCTGCTGCATGGAAGGTACCGAAAGTCGCTGCGTGCATCACCTGTGCCAGCAGTACCATCGGCATCTGATCTGAAGTGGTCGCCACCAGAACCCAGCGGATCACCGCGATCGCCAGACTGACAATCAATACCGTTCGGGCACCCCAGCGATGCAACAGATGGTGCATCACCAGAAACACCAGCACCTCAACCACCACACCCAAAGCCCACAGCTGCCCGATCAGGCTGCTGCTGTAGCCGATCTCCTCCATATAGATGGAATAGAAGGCGTAGTAGGCACTGTGGCTCGCCTGCATCAGAAAGCAGACCAGCAAAAAGGCGATGATCTCTTTACGTTTCAGTACATCTAGAATCGAACCCTGGGCATGCTGGACCACACCGGCCCTCTTTTCGGGCACCAGCAGGCTGTAGAGAAAGATTCCCAGATAGAGCACCAGTACCACTTTCGGTACCAGCCCTACCCCCCACTCCTCGAGCATGAAGCCCAGCGCCAGTACCGCCAGAATAAAACCGATCGAACCCCACAGACGGATCCGGCTGTAGTGCTGAATCCGTTCATGCAGATAACTCATGGTGACCGCCTCGAACTGAGGCAAGGAGGCATTCCAGAAGAAGCTGAACAGCATCATCACCAGGGCCAGTGCCCAGTAGCCTTCAACATAGAAGACCCCGATGAAACAGATCACTGAGAAGAAGGAAGCGAGACGCACTATGGGCATGCGTTGACCGGTATGATCGGCTATCCAGCCCCAGATATTCGGCGCGATCAACTTGGTGACCATGATCACCGCCATCAATTCACCGATCTGTACTGGGGAGTAACCCCGGTCCTGAAGATAGAGACCCCAAAACGGCAGCAGTGCCCCAAGGGAAGCGAAATAGAAAAAGTAGAAACCAGAGAGGCGCCAGTAAGGCATCCTTCTATCTAACCACCAAGATCTGCAAGGCCAGACTCCACATCCATGTTCTGTCCACGATGACGCAACAGATGATCCATAATCACAATCGCCATCATCGCCTCGGCAATCGGCGTGGCGCGGATGCCCACACAGGGATCATGGCGCCCTGTGGTGACCACCTCCACCGGTTCACCCGAGCGGTTTACCGTCTGGCCAGGCAGTCGCAGGCTGGAAGTGGGTTTCAGCGCAATTGCGGCCACCAGATCCTGACCACTGGAAATCCCACCCAATACGCCACCGGCGTGATTGGTGAGAAAACCGTCCGGGGTCATCTCATCACGATGCTCAGTACCCTTCTGCTCCACGCAGAGAAAACCGTCCCCGATCTCCACCCCTTTGACCGCATTGATACTCATCAGGGCGTGGGCCAGATCTGCATCGAGCCTGTCGAAGATCGGCTCGCCGAGTCCGGCGATCATGCCGCTGGCGACCACGTTGATCCGTGCACCGATGGAGTTGCCTTCTTTACGCAGCTCATCCATGTAGGCTTCCATCTCGGGCACTTTGGAAGCATCCGGGCAGAAGAATGGATTCTGTTCAACCTGATCCCAATCGAACTGCTCCGCCCGGATCGGTCCAATCTGTGAAAGATAACCGCGCACCTGGATGCCGTAACGCTGCTGCAGATATTTCTTCGCGATACCGCCGGCGGCCACCCGCATCGCGGTCTCCCGTGCGGATGAGCGACCGCCCCCCCGATAGTCACGGAAACCGTACTTCTGGTTATAGGTATAGTCCGCATGACCCGGCCGGAAACGGTCCATGATGTCGGAGTAGTCTTTGGATCGCTGATCCGTATTGCGGATCATCAGACCGATCGGCGTGCCGGTGGTCTTGCCTTCGAATACTCCGGATAGAATCTCCACCTCATCGGCTTCACGACGCTGGGTGGTGTGACGGGAAGTGCCAGGCTTGCGACGATCCAGGTCATGCTGAAGGTCCGCCTCGCTAAGCGCCAGCCCGGGTGGACAACCATCCACGATACAGCCGATGGCGGGGCCATGGGACTCACCGAATGAGGTCACCGTAAAAAGTTTGCCGATACTATTACCTGACACAGAAACCTACCTCTTGGGAATCACTTTTCCAACCAGCCGTTGACCGTCTCCAGATCACTCTCACTGAGCGTACCGGCAGCGGATTTTAAGGCCAGACCATTGAGGATATAGCCATAACGGGAGTTCAGATAGTCACGCTGGGATGAGAAGAGGTTGCGCTGCACATTCAACACATCCACGATGGTACGGGTACCTACTTCATAACCGGCTTGGGTCGACTCCAGAGCACTCTGGGCGGAAACCGTGGCCGCTTTTAGAGCTTCCACCTGACTGATGGTGGAGAGTACGCCGCGAAAGGCATCACGAACCTGACGGTTAACCGCCCTGCGGGTCTGATCGAGACTCTGCTGGGCGGCACGATAGTTGGCCTGGGATTGACGGGTTGAGGCACTCACTGCCCCACCGGTATAGATCGGCACTTCGAGAGAGAGCCCGATCTTTGCGGTATCTGCTTCGGTTGCCCGATCACTGTCACTGCGGTTGAGGGAATAGCCACCCACCAGGTCAAGGGTCGGGTAGTGTCCCGATTTGCTGACATCGATCTCCTGCTCCAGCACCTTGAGACTGGAACGGGCGGCGATGATGCTGTAGTTCTGCTGCTGTGCGGTATCCGACCAATCCGTGAGACTGTTGGGGACCGGTGGATTGAGTAACAATCCGTCCCCCAGCTTGGCGAGCTCGCTCTTCGCTTTGGTGCCGATGATTTCGAACAGGGCCTCCCAGGCATTGTCGAGGCTGTTTTCAGCAGCGATTTCCGATGCCCGTGCTGCATCGTAGGCCGCCTTGGCTTCATGCACATCGGTGATAGCGATCAAGCCCACATCAAAACGCTGCTGGGCCTGTTCGAGCTGTCGACCGGTCGCCTCACGCTCCGCATTGGCCACCCGCAGGTCATCCTCAGCGGAGAGAATGTCGAAATAGGCAGTGGTGCTGCGGACCATCAGATCGATCTCTGAAGAGGCAAAATCCGCCTCCGCCTGGGCGATGGTGCTGTCTGACTGTTCCAGCTGCACCAGCCGGTCCCGTCGATAGATCGGCTGGGTCAGATTCAAACCCAAACCACTCTCCCGGTAGGTGCTGGTATCATCTACCGAGGTGCCCTGCAGGGTTTTCAGATCACTGCGCACCGCATCATAGGTGGCGCCCAGACCGATCGTGGGCAGCAACTGGGAACGGGCCAGACTCTTCGACTCACGGGCGGAATTCAACTGTTCTTTAGCGGCATGAAGCTGAGGATCATTTTCCAGGGCAAGCCGATAGACCGACATCAAGTCATCCGCTTGAGAAAGGGGCATCCATAGAAACAGGAAAAGTATCGCCAATTGCTTCGTGGGTCTCATTGTTTTTCCATTTAATAACGTGAAACTAACCAATTTCGGAATGTCGGGCACTTTACCATATTACTAACCGGACCATCAGTATCAATACTCACGAGGCCCTGTAAACACTAAGATAAGTGCCGGTTGCTCCTATTCGGGCATTGGCGGGACCAGCAGTTGCGGATCGATACGAGCGGCTCTGAGATTCATACGCCAGTCGAGATGGGGACCGGTCACCCGACCGGTGGCGCCGATCTCGGCGATCGGCTCACCCTGCTTTACCACCTGCCCCTCCTGCACCAGGATTTTATGCAGATGCAGAAACGAGGATGACAGTTGCAGACCGTGATCGATGATCAAGGTTCCCCCGGAGTAGAACATATCCGCATGGGCCAGGGTCACTACACCATCTGCAGGCGCCACCACCAGGGTACCGACCGGCGCAGCCACATCCACGCCATAGTGGGGCCGCTTTGGCTTGCCGTTGAGAATACGCTGGCTGCCGAAGACACCGGATATCACACCCTTTGAGGGCCAGATGAAACCGTTGAGAAAGTCGGTTCGATCCTCATTCAGTCGGCGTGCCTGCTTGACCTGCGCAACATCCTTTTTGATTCTCTCCCAATCCCGTTTTGGCGGAGTCACCTTACTCGGCGGCAATCCGTCGATGCGCTGTATCTGATATTCGCGGGCCTTGATGGTGAATTGGCGGGTCTGCCTGGGTTCACCATCCCGGTTCACCACCAACTTGTATTGTAACGGGGCGTCCCGATCAAAACCGATCAGAAACTCCCCGGTTTTGGAAACCTTTACCGATTCACCGTTGACCGATACCTGACTGCCCGGCTCAACCTGACCGATCAACATCCCACCTTGAACATAATCCCCTTCCAGGGTCATCGCCACGGCTGGCCGCAGAACCATCAGCAGTAGCACAAGTAACCACTTGATGGATGATGAGCCATTGATGTTGGGTGAGTAGGTCATAAGCGGGTCCATTTGATTAGGTTTAATTGTTCCGGGCCGGGATTGCCAGGCCACTGTGGCGAGCCTACAACATAACGAATCCAAACCAAAGATTGACAGACACCGAAACTGCTTGTAGAGTTCGCGGTCTCCAGCCGATCTGCATCGGCAAACCACATCATGCCGAGGTGGTGAAATTGGTAGACACGCTAGCTTCAGGTGCTAGTGGGGGCAACCCCGTGGAGGTTCAAGTCCTCTCCTCGGCACCATTCATATCCCTTTGATTACCAATCAATTTTTCAAAGCCCGGGCGTTGGTACAGCAGACGCCTAACGAGCAGTGGTTCTATTTCTAATGGACCACCATGCGTATCCCTTCTTATATTCAAGGCGACAACTACGGAGCCTTTTTACTTCTGACGCGCAAGTCCTACACCCCTACAAGCTGAGAGCAGCAAGCCCGAAATCATTAATTCTCTAGATACCTAAAATTCCAAAGAAGAAATTGAAGCGGCAAGGCTCAACACAATCATCATTATCAGTGTTCTGATGAGCTTTGCATGGTTAAGAAGAAAAATGAGAGGCACCTGTTTGGAAATCATCACACCATTTCCACTTCAAAATCAGACGAAACATAAATGTGAGTTCACACCAATAGAAATCGTAGCAATGCAGGTTGCCTGCTTTAAACCGAAGACATGACTAATTTACGGATTTCACCACACCAACTGTCACCCTCTGAACAGTTTTCACCTATCGCAACCCCCGATCAACCTGAAGTGGCACAGTAACCGTTGGTTACACATTTTGTTTTATATCGGGAGAGTGAGTGTGAGGGAAGGAAAAATTGCCAAGACACGATTGACTGCACTACTCAGGCACCGTTACCTCGGATCGAAACAGAGCGGCTGAAAAGCCACCTCTGCCCCCTTTCGTGATTGCAGACATTCTTCCGAAACCATAAACACCTGCCACTTTGTATTCGTCTTCACCTGGACAAATCAGTACGGTTTTCTTTTCAGAATTGACAATCTCTCTTGTGATGGGATGAAGAAGACCAGTGGTACAAGGAACCATTAGGAATAGTGTTCTAGCAGTTAAGATTGAGTAGTTCACAACTGAAATTATTCTGATACACTAACAGCGTTCATATGGAATAAAGGAGAATACAGTGAAGTATTTATTGATACTGATATCACTACTTACCGGAAGTGCATTTGCCGCTGACTACAATTATACCGATCAATGGAATGATGATGAGTCACCCGATGGATTACTGACCATTCAAATTCCACTCAGAGTTTATGATGTAACCAATACAGAGCTCATTGGTGCAGCAGTGGATGTAACGATTCGTAATAACTGGAAGATTGAAGCTTACTCAAAAGATACTATTGTCGCCTCATACAAAAAATCCAGAATCGAAATCTCTGCCGATAAACAGTATCTCACGATAAAAGAGGTTCCTCTTTATACTCAACCCAAGAAAAAATGGCTACTCTCTCTACGCAAGCATATTGAAAATAGAATTAAGTACCATCACTACATGCGCAAGATAGCAAAAGAGAGCTGATATGCTGGCCCTGATTCACTTAGTGTTTGCATGGCAGCAGACACTGATTAGTTATTTTTTTTATAAAACGCATGAATGATCACAAACTCAGTCACAGGGATATGACTGAGTCTGCTCTACCCTAATAATTTCATCATTCACTCTCATTACCTAATTATCTCTTCCACCCAATACCATCACACCCTCCAGGTAAGCAGTATTAGCCCTGTTTTTCTGTCTGTCGTTGTCCACTATAAATGGTGCGTACCGTTTGATCAGTTCTGACTCAGAAGGCGCCCCCTAAACCAGATCTGCTTGAAATCGCCATCCAAAGTAAAAGTTGGCAGATGGCGTACATCACCACTTTGATACTTCAGAACCAAGCTATAACCATCGAATTCATAGTGTCCGGTATCATCCTCACCTGCCAGTTGTTTTGAGCGTTTCCTGTTGCTTTCAAGCATACGACCATTGACTTTGATCAACTCACTATTCTGATTCGTAAAACGCCCATCCCGGCTGAATTGATCTCCCCAGGCCGTTGTCGACACGAAATCCTCACCGTCATAGGTGGTAGAGGCAATCCACTCGCCCTCTAGCCGGGTTCCCGCTGGAATCGGTTGGGTTTTGACCTGTCTGCCCCTCGGGACCACATAATGGGATCGATCTATACTCCAGGCGAAACTGTAGCGCTCTCCGTCGTGTTTCCACCATCCCCAGCGATCGGGCTCCCGATTTTGCGACTTAGCCACATCGAGCTGATTGGGCGCCACAGGGAGGCCATCCATCACCCGACCTTTTTTAGTTAGCAGGTAGATCTCTTCATGTAGTGGACTGTTTCCCTGAGTTTTGGATTCCTCATAGACATAGAGGATGGTTTCGATCTCATCCAGTGACAGACCGTCCCCCGGATTGGTGGTATAGGCGTAGCCTTTTTCCTGTTTCTGCTTTTCGAGTTTTTTACGCTGACTAGGTGAAAGCCTGTCAACCTCCCCTACCCAGTTCAGCCGATACTCGGCAGGTGAGTCGTAGGCATAGATAACCGGTTTGCCGGTTTTTGTACTGGTGCCATAGACACAATAGTCTTTGTATGTTTCCATGCTACTGGTAAAAGGGTCTCGCATATAGAGTTTGCCAAAACGCTCGGAATAGGTGTAATAGCCGGATTTTTTCTTTTTGAAATTTGGAAATTCGTACTCACCGGTTTCATAGAGGATGACGGTATAATCCCCACGCGCCTCTCCACTCACGGTTTTTTGTCCGACATAACGTCCTGCTCTGATTGAACCACCTTTCTTTACACCACGGACCTTCGGAGTACCTGTCTCCAGATCCAGTCCACGCCACTCCGCCTTGGCGTTGGCTATCTCATCCTGATCCATCGCTTTCAAAATGGTGTATCCCTGATCCTTCAGGACCTCAGACACATTCTCATCTATCATGATCATGGCGAGTCGTACATAGAGCAGATCTGCGCTGAAGGCCACCGCACCCAACATCCCAATTGAGCCATCACTACGACGAAACTTGCGAAAACCGAACGAGCGGTTAAAACTCTCCCGGGTAAATCGAGTCAATTCACCAAGCCACTCGCCCTGGGGCGCCCGACTGGTCTCCAGTTTATTGGTCAGCCAGGATTTAACGCTTTCACCTTCGAGCAACTGCTTCGGATAGTACTTGACCATGATGTCCGCATTCTGGTTCACCGGTTTGAAGAGTATGGTTTTCATTGCATGGTCGTCATACCGGTTCCACCCGGCTGGTATTTCAATCGCTGAAACCACTCCGCTTATGAGTAACGCTGTAAAGAGTAATATCATCCTGACCATATGCTCGTTCCCTGATGCTGTGTGCCAAATCTGCAAATCTTAGATAGCGTCTATTTACATGAATCAGCTATTTTTTGGATAAGTATCCACCTTCGAACCAGATACCTGAGAACCGCTCATTGAGTGCGAATGTGGGCAGGTATTTAACAACACCACTATCATATTTCAAAACCAGGGTGTAACCGTCGAATTCGTAGCTGCCTATGCGGTTTTTGTTGGGGGGCCGTCGAGTGCTGGATCCACCACCTACGGTATTGCCAATTATGTTTACTGCGGAGAACTCATCTGCGCTATGCGCTGTTACCAGAGGCCCCACACCCATCGATCCACCGGCCTGTTTTGTATTTCTGCGGTAGCGTTTGAATCGCCCGTTATCATCCAGATAGACCCCCCAGAAAGAGACATCGGAGAAGTCCAGGCTGACAAAGCTTGAGGAGCTTCCCCAATCCCCACTCAGGCGCGTACCGGCCGGTATCGGCAGTGACCTGATCTGTCTTCCGCTTGGTGCTTTAAAGTGCTTTTGCTCGATATTCCAGGAGAATCGATAACCATCATCATCCTTTTTCCACCAGCCCCACCGGCCAGGCTCCCGACTTCTGGATTTAGCCACATCCAGCCTGGCCGGAGCGACAGGTAATCCATCCCTGACCCGCCCATCTTTCATCAACAGATAGATGGCTTCCTCGGTTTTGTATCCGCCATAGTTATAGACATCCTCATAGGTATAGAGAATGGTCTCGATCTGATCGTTGCTCACACCCTGACCAGGTTCAGTGACATATTGATAGCCTGGATCATCTGCGCGTTTCAGACTTTTGAGCTGTTTACGCTGCCGGGGTGAGAGACGGTCGACCGGCCCAGCCCATCTCAAGCGGTACCGATGATTGCCATCTCTGGCGTAGATCATCGGTAGTTCGAGACTCTGATTGAAGCCATAGACACAGAAATTCTCATCAGCCCGATAACTGCTGTTGTAAAAATCATCCACCAAGTTGAGCCGGCCATTCGCCTGCGAATAGACAAAGTGTCCCGATTCGTCATAACCCCCGGTAAATTCATACTCACCGGATTCGTAGAGCACAACCTCATACAAACTCCTGACCTCATCGTCCCAGGTTTTTGATCCCACATACCGTCCTGCTTTGATCCGCCCCCCCAGTTTCATGCCCTTGATCTTTGGCGGATTGGTTTCAAGTTCCTTTTTGCGACCCTCGTTTACAGCGGCGTTTTTTTCGACATTATAAATATTGGTCAGAATCTGAAAGCCCTGCTTGATCAGGTTCTTATTCGGATCGTTTTGAGCTTTGATCATGATCGCGAGACGGACCTGATCGCGGTCAGCGGTTACTGCAACCGCATGAAGCTCTCTCAGCTCACCGTCATGACGCTTGAATCGACGTAGTGCATGGGCGTAGTTGGCGGTATCCCTTACCACTTCCGCATCCCCCTGCCATTCACCATTTGGTGCTTTTCGACTGGAAACCCTGATCCCCAGCCAGTCACTGATATCGGAAGTGTCCATGGATTCTTTTGGATAGTATTTAATTAAAATATCTGCATTGGGATCCTGCGGTCGAAAGACCTGAGCATGCTTTGCACTATCGTATTGTTGCTGCCAACCAGAAGGCAGGTCAGCAGCCAGACTGTTGGACAGAAGAAAATAAGAAAAGAGTATTGCAGCCAGCCATTTACCGACTAACGCATACAGAGTGATTAACAACGGTGAGCGAATCCTTTCCACCTGAAATATCCTTTTAGCACTACTTTGCTAATCGTGAGGAGCTGGAATTATATTTCCATCCTGCATCAAGTACAAACGTCATCAAACATAATCAAGCATAATCAAACAATGTTCTACAGATGCGATTATGCAAATTCTTTTGACATTCAGTCTCCGGTTTGATCAAGCGTAAGACCCATGAATTCCTGCCAGACATCATTTGGCTGCCAGCTTGGCAACATCACTTTTACCGCTTCTTCATGTGACAAACCGTGCACCAGTTTTTGATAGTGATAGAGAAAAGCCGACACGCGTTTGTTGACAACACAATGTATCCAGACTTTTTTGTCCTGAACCCCCTCCATGATTCCAACAAAGGTTTTTAAGTGTTCGGCATCGGGGGCATCAAAGGGCACGGGAATGTGCACATAGCTCATCTTTCTTGCCATGACGATATAACCTTCTTCGGGAATCGCATGATCCGAATTCGGCATGGCAAGATTGATCACAACCTTAAAGCCGGCTTGTGCGATCGCTTTAAACTGCGCCTCATCCGGTTGCCCGGAAGAGGCGATCCGGTCAGATATCCTTAGGTAGTTTATGATGTTCTCAATAGCCATTCTATATTCTACTGCTGTAACCGTTTCAATGATTCCAATACTGCGCGATGAACACACTCAAGACGCTGGATCATTCATCTGCTATGGCCACTGAACTCAGCCAGTTGTTCATGTGACCAAGCTACAGAGATTCACAATTTTTTTATCGTCGTATTTCATCCCGTCAATCAACTGCAGCTCCTGAATATCTCATATCAATCGATTGTTGAACACGATCCCAAACTGGCATAGGGAATATCACTTCAGAGTACCTGTTTTGATTTATTTCAGTCGCTTGATTCAGCTCAAGTCCTGTTCCCATCTTATCAATCGGCATTGATCTTTCGCCGTCTGTTGGTCAATACTTGCCAATTTTCATGAAATTACTCTAAAATAGACCAGTAATTCATTGATTTAATTTTGAATATCTAAATTAGCAAGTCATGTTTTCAAAGCATTACACCATTCTGGCGGCTCTTCTACTCTCACTCATGATGTCGCTTCCTGCCGTGGCAGCCCAGGGTTACGATATCTCCTATGTCTGGTCGCGCAATCTAAGCAGCGTTCAGGATTACCGGGACCAAGTCGCCCATATTCTAGGCCCCAGAGTCGCCAAGCATCTGAAAGTCGTCACCAAAGGTGACCTGTATGGCCTGGTCTACAGGCGTAACGGCAATAACGAATCCACGTCACGGGTGGTTAAATCCCATTCGAAACTGTTGCGCGCCCGGGGGCTGGATGCTGTAAGCCCGATCAAGGCACGCAACTGGCAACTCGCAGGCACTGCGGCCCTGCCCCAGAAAATCGAGCCTACCAGCAAGCCGGTCAAGACGGTTTCACAACGCAAGCAGATCCAGGATCTGGAAACGGCCGTGGAAGCCTATATTAGTGAGTTGCGTCGTAGCGGCAAGATCGCCAGAGACGAACGTACCGGTTGGTCCGTATTCGACTTCACCACAGGTAAGAAGCTGGTCACCATCAACGAGGATACCCAGTTCCAGGCTGCCAGTCTGGTCAAGCCTTTTATCGCAGCCGCATTTTTCCATAAAGTGAAGCAGGGAAAACTTGTGTATGGGCCGAAAAGCCGTCGCCACATGCAACGCATGATCCAGCACTCCAACAATCCCTCAACCAATTGGGTGATGCGACAGGTAGGAGGCCCGAAAAGTGTGCAAAGGATTCTTGAGAAGCACTATCCGGCGATCTTTCAGGATACTCGGCTGATTGAGTATATTCCCGCAAACGGACGAACCTATAAAAACAGGGCGTCGGTACATGACTACAGTCGATTCCTGTATGCCGTCTGGAACAAAAAGATCGCCGGCGCCCGGGAGATCAAGCGTCTGATGGCCCTGTCCAGCTCCGACCGCATCTATACCGGGGTGCCTGAAGTCCCCAAGGGAACCCGTGTCTACAATAAAACCGGCAGCACCGCGCGAGTCTGCGGCGATATGGGGATTTTAAGTGTCAAAGGTGCAAATGGTAAGCGCTATCCCTACATTCTGATCGGCATCATTGAAAAGCAACGCAGTGCCCAGAACTATACTAGTTGGATACGTTCACGCAGCGAGATCATCCGAAATGTCTCCGCGATTGTTTACAAGGGAGTCATAGCCCAACATAACGGAGCTTAAGACTTTTCAACTACCGCTCTCGCTTGTATGGCAGATTATTGAGGAATCCTGGTAATCAGTTTTTTAATTTGGCGCGATAGCCTGTTCAGCTAATCGCCAGTGTAATTAGAGTGTGTTCGCCTGACGCTCAAGTGAGATTCAGCCGATGGTTCTTTTTAATCACCTCTGACAGCTTCTTAGGCACCCCAGCCTTTGCTGCATAGCGGGGCCAATCGGCCACCGTGTCGGTGATCTGCTGGATGATCCTTTTCGCCTCTGGCCTGAAGCGCTCTGCCGGTTGTAACAGATCAGCCAAAGAGAAGTCATCCCGCTTGCCATTCAGTGTCAACTGATGACTGTTGACCCACTTCGAGTCCGCTCTGTAGCTGTAGGCGAGATCGAAAGCCGGCGCCAGAGTCCAACTGCCATCGCGCTGCATCAGAAAACCAAAGTTCTTGGTGTGATCATCCTGATTGCGCGCCACGATATTGAAAACCATCCGCCGGTAGAGTTCCAGCGCTGTCGGACGATTGAAACGTAAACTGCGCAATACACCGAATAGCGCTTCATAGCTGTAGTGGCCAGGCTGCCTGTAATCCGCATGATCCATGGCACAAAGCGACTGGTAGTGAAGCTTTCGATTACCGTCCCGATCAAATCGTCTGGTGAGAAAATGCGCCCGATCCCCTTCCTGCAGTAACTCACACTCAGAGATATCAATACCGACCGCCCTGGCCATCAAATAGTAGGCATATTCCATCCGGCCATATCCCTGAGGATCCCCGAATGTCTGCTGGGATCGGCTTGACTCTACAATCCCATCGAACTTAAGCAAATAGTGCTCATATCCATCTTCCAGCGCCACCTGACCACTGCGAATTCTACGCCGAGCCTTGTCTACGGCAACAACCGCCTTTGCACGGGCTCCACCGGCTGAAGTCCCGACCTGAAACAGGGTCTCGAGACCATTTGTGTCCGCATCCAGCTGCAGATTGGCACGACCATCGATCACCTTCTGCGCCATCTCTGCCAGACTCTCAAGATTGAGCTCCCCATCTTTTCTGGGCCGATCACCCGGTTGCGGAAAATACTCCAACGCGCCCATGCCACGCTGCCCCATATACTGCAGCCGCTCAACCGGGGTGAAGGAGCCCGGATCCCTCCCCTGACGCGCCAACCAGGCATCAATCACGGCGTTACCGAAATCATCCGGCAATGAATCGGCAAAGGCGGCCGGTAAACCTTTGTAGGTAGCCCGGTTCAACTCGGGAAACTGGAATTTTCGATCACTGAGCGGCAGATGCAGTGGTGATAGCTGCAACCCACTCTCGCGCCACGATTTGGTGTATTCAAATGTGCCCAATCCATTCTGCTCATCAAATGCCAGCGCACCAACCAGTTCGCCCCACAGCTTCACTTGAGCTATCTGGATCTTATCTACCATCCCAGATCATCCTTTACATCCTCCATCCGAACGGCCTCTTCTTTTGCGGGTGCAGCCCGCTTCCGCTTACGTCCCTTGAGCTCCATCAGCATCAGTGGACTTAACGGGGTCTCAGGCACAAAAGCCTCCACCAGTTCCAGCTTACCCAATACCCGCAAAATCCCGATCATGGTCTCGAACTTGCCATGCCCCTGGATCGTCGAGCGGTAGGTTTTTGCTGTTATACCCAACTGATCCGCAATCGTCTTCTGGGTTATATTGGCTTCAAGACGCAACTGTTCGATGCGCTCCCCCACTTCCGATGCCAGCGCTCGATCACTCATCCTATAAAGGTTTCTAGAGGTCATTTTTTTCCTTTTATAGAGACTTCATACATATTAAAGGTATATTATTACCCAAGATTAGCCATAAGCAAACGTAATTTCAATGCAAAATGGGTACTTTTTTACCTATTTTATAGTAATATGACGTTTATGGGTATATTATTTCCCTTTTCTTCCATTATAAAGTCTGCAATTTGTTGAATTGGCAGCAATTTCACGCTTGGTGCGGGCTTACAAAACCATCACCCATACCCCATCATCTCCCTGTTGCCAAAACCACAAATAGAGTAATTTTCAACTCAGGACGACTCGCTTTAAGCCTCTGGCTTTTCCTCTTCAGTTGGCCATATCCCGGATTTGGAGATGACGCTGCAATATCCAGTGGAATTCAGCCGATTGTCTCAGCCCGGTCCCAGGCGGAAGCGGTTACTGACTGACTGTTTTCGGTGTATTCGACGACAAAGTACGATTATCATCAGCAGATTGAGCCAATAACCCAGAGCACTTTTTACAACACCATGAAACCTTTCAACCCTTCTGTTTCGCAACTTTGCACTGGATCTATTCTCATAACCTTGTTTTTATTTTCAACACCTGTTTTATCTGATGCCTTCCAGACCGCACTGGTAACAGCCGCATTGGAACGTACCCAACACAGGGTGCGATATGATGGCTCCTACTATTCGATTCCCTACCCCGGTGGGGATGTACCCTCCAACATCGGAGTCTGCAGCGATGTAGTAATTCGCAGCTATCGTGCTTTAGACCTGGATCTGCAACAGCTTGTGCATGAGGATATTGCCAAACATTTCAGTGAATACCCTTCACAAAGAATCTGGGGATTGACCCGGCCCGATCCGAATATCGATCATCGACGGGTTCCGATTTTACAAACCTTCTTTAGCCGACACGGCATCGCATTGCCCGTGACTCAAAATGCCGCAGACTATCAGGCCGGGGACCTGGTGACCTGGATGTTACCGGGGAACCTCCCGCATATCGGCATTGTCAGTAATCAACTCGATCAGGGTAGTCGCACCCCTCTCATTGTGCATAACATTGGTGCCGGTCCAGTTGTCGAGGATATTTTGTTCCACTATCAGATTACCGGGCACTATCGCTACTGGCCTGATCGCTAGCCTGGACCAGAGAGTTCTCGGATTGGTTGATTGATCCATTCAATTCCCCGACATTCGTCGGGATGTCGATAGAAAATCTTGCAGTTTCGTCTAGGCTTGGGCCTGTAAACTCTATCTGACGTAAGTTTTGGCATCCTCTGTGAAGTCGGATACATCGGTAGAGGTCTGACCATGAAAGATCTCGACTTTCAGACGCCCCTCCTCTAACAGCTGAACCAGTACTACTGCATCGATAAACGTGTAGTTATCCATCTCCAGCCCCTGAGTGAAGCTGGATCTGTCCCAGGGAATGCCATTGTCGTAGTAGTCGTAGCTGACCAGGTCATACTTGACCAGACCACTTGAGATTGAGACCTCTGCCGGATCCGGAGTGTTTCCAAGCACCCCGAACTGTTTTTGCTCACCCGCATAGTCGCCGAAAGAGGCGATGATGTGGCTTGGAACGATATAGTCATAGGCAAAAGAGAGATGCCCCAGCCAGTAGTTGTTTTGGTCCAGGCCGGCATAGCCGTTGGTATTCTCTTCGAACCAGTTACCCACGAGTCGACCACTGATATCATGATCGATCTTTCCACCGATGGGTTCTACCGTACGCAGGGACTTGGCCATCAGGGCCGCACGGATGGTGTCGTTAAAGTAGTCAAATGGGTCCGGTGTGTGAATCTTCCAGGGCTCTGCATTGTAACTACCGGGATTGATGAATCCCGTCAGGGTCATGTTGTAATCCACCAGATTGTAATCCACAGAACCGGAATAGCTGCCCAGAACCTCCCCTGCAACGACAGTGATGCTGGTGTTTACGTATTGACCATCTGTCGGCGCGAATGGAGTCAATTTGTCAGAAAGATTATCCACATGGATGTAGATCGATTGCAGATTGTTTGCGTGATCGACAACAAACCTGTAGTCATCGTTATGGAAATTCCCCATGTGCTGAATGCTGGTCACTGTACCATCAGCCGGAGCATAGACATCGATCACCACGGCTTCATTCTCACCGAAGTCCGGGGCCACATAGTATTGGTGATCGATTGGTGTGACATGATTACCGATCATTCCACCGAGCGGGAGTATGAACTCAACCTTCGACAGGTCCAGTGGTGGGAAATTGAAGCTTGTTGACTGATCGTCTGTATCCGGTGTTGTCTCATCCACTGTGTCGGTATCAGTCTGGGTATCGCTGTCACTACTGTCGCCACTTCCACCACCACCTCCACAACCGATCGTCAATAAAAGAAGCACGCCCAGTAACCAAACAAATTTTCTTTTAGCGTTCTGAATTACGCTCTTGGAGGTGGGCATGGCGTACTCCCCTTATGCAGTTCTGCTAACCCTAATGGAAGTATAGACCTACCTTTTTTATGGTTTTTGAGTATCAGGCAGCAGATCATTTCTCCCCATTAACCCACCCTCGGAAGATCAGTTGAATCTGACCTAACCACTGGCTATGGCCACTTTTCCATCACTCCCGACGAACAACTTATAAGCGTTTATTACTGTGCGACAGCGACAATCAACCCGGGTTGCTCGGTCAAAATCGAGACCCGCCAAATTGGCATATTAATTTTCTTTAAATAACAGACATTTACCAAACCCCCCATGGTTTGGCACGACAATTTGTCATGTTATTGGTTTGCGTTGGCTTTCTACCGTTTAATTTTTTTCCATAGTAGACAAAGGGATATCTGCACCATTCCATATCTGGCATAAGGATTGCTGTTTTCACATGAATCAGTTCGCACGTTTGCCATAAAAACCAACATAACAGCGTGTTGTGCCATTCGGGCTTGCTTACTGCCAACAGTGAATCGATGCCGACTGGCATCGTGTCCTGTTACGAAATCAAGTGATAACTGACACAGGCCATGGGGAGACCTAGATGATTAAACAGTGGCTCAATCGAATAAAGCAGTGGTTGTTCTGCGATTATAAGAATCAGCAGAAGTCTGACCTGAAAAGCTCTGATGAGCCCAATCCAGTCCGCAGACGACTCTTCAGGCAGGCAGCCATCGGTGCAGTGGGTGTCACCGGAACCGCAGGCTTGGCGAAGAGCGTTGTCGATGCTGTTCCAGAGCCTGACTTGAAACAGAAATACCATCGAGATGCCACACAAGGAGAGACAGAACTCAGTCAGAGAGAATATGTGGTAATGACCAACCAGGAGAAGGAGGCAATGCTGCAATCGTTCATTGACAACTATAACAATAAAACCTGAGCAGCATGAGCTGGTTCACGCCTATTTGATAGCCACTCGATCAGAGGACAACCATGCCGAAACAAGATTCGAGCAAAACAAAAGATAACAAACTCACCAGCCGCCGGGATTTCCTGCGCAGTGCGGGAAATTATACGGTGGCCTCACTCTCCGGTGCAGCAATGCTGCTCTCCGATCCGAAACCGGCAAAAGCCAATGTGACATGGGAGGAGCACTTCCAGAAGAACTATCGACTGATGACGGACGAGGAGAAACAGCAGGCCATCGAACGACTCGAGACCCGCTATTCCGAAGAGTACGGTAAGCAGGTAACGGTCGATGGCACGCCCTCCATTGAGGGAGTTCTGTTCGGATATGCACTGAATATCCAGAAGTGTATCGGTTGTCGTCGATGCGTGAAGGCCTGCGTGGCCGAGAATAATCAGTCTCGCGGAGATGAGCAGCAGATCGAGTGGATCCGGGTATTACGCATGGAAAAGGGAAAGTTTTCAGAAACGGACAGGGATCAACATGGTTATCCGGAATCGTTTGGCGTTCAGGTGGGCGGTAATGCCTACAAACCAGCCGGTGTTGTACTGGAAGGCCAACACTACTATGAACCGGAACAGGTTCCGGAAAAGGACGCCTTCTATTTCCCCATGCAGTGTATGCAGTGTGAGAAGCCGCCCTGCGTCAAGGTCTGCCCGGTACGAACAACCTACCGGGACCCGGATGGTATTGTCGTCATCGACTACAACTGGTGCATTGGCTGCCGCATGTGCATTGGCGCCTGCCCCTACTGGGCAAGACGTTTCAATTGGGGTGAACCCAATCTACCCAAGGAGGAGATGAATCCTGTCACTCACTATCTTGGTAATCGTCCACGTATGAAAGGGGTTGTCGAGAAGTGCAGCTTCTGTGTGCAACGTACCCGCAAGGGCCGCTGGACAGCCTGTGTCGAGGTCTGCCCGGTTGGAGCCCGCAAATTCGGCAATCTGCTGGATCCGAACAGTGAAATCCGCAAGGTTCTGGCCAAGAAGAAGGTGTTCCGTCTGCGAGCAGACCTCAACACCTATCCAAAGTTTTTCTACTACATGGATTAATGGGAGACCCCATAATGCGCTTTCTTCAGTTTGTGGTCGATTACCTCAAGGCAGGATTTACCGGCGGTCTCCTATTCTGGGCCTGGATGCTGTTCCTGCTGTTTTTCATCATGCTCTGGGGTTATGGCGAGTATGTACAGATCGCCAATGGCATGATTGTCACCAATCTTAACGATCAAGTCAGTTGGGGATTCTATCTGGCCAATTTTGTCTTCATGGTGGGTGTGGCAGCAGCTGCAGTGACCGTGGTTTTTCCCGCCTATGTCTATAAACACAAAGAGCTTCATCGGATCGTGGTGCTGGGTGAAATGATCGCCATTGCGGCGGTAGTCATGTGCCTGCTGTTTGTGATTGCACATATGGGAAGACCCGACCGACTCTGGCATTTACTGCCGGTTATCGGCATTTTCAACTTTCCGCATGCCATGCTGACATGGGATGTGATCGTGCTGAATGGTTATCTGTTGTTGAATATTATTGGAGGCTATTACTACCTCTATAAGAAATATAGTGGCGGTGAAATCAATAAATCCTTCTATCTGCCGGTTGTCTATATTGCCATTGTCTGGGCATTGAGTATCCACACAGTGACTGCATTCCTGATCAATACCATGCCGGCACGTCCCATGTGGTTCCATTCAATGATGCCGATCAAGTTCATCACCACCGCTTTTGCTGCCGGACCATCACTCATCATTGTTGTGTTTTTACTGGTACGCCGTTTCACCCCCATGAAAATCGCTGACGAAGCCTTCCATCTACTCTCCCAGATTGTGGTTTGGTGTCTTGGTATTGCACTGTTTCTGACCATGTCTGAGATTGTGACTGAACTCTATCCCGCGACCGAACACTCACTGGGACTGCAATATCTGATGTTCGGACACAATGGTCTGAATAGTCTGGTGCCCTTTTTCTGGACTGCACTCTCCCTGATGGTGGGATCCTTCATCCTGCTGCTGATCCCCAGGATAAGAAAAAACCTAACGCTGCTGCCGTTCATCTGTATTGCCGCATTCATCGGCATTTGGGTCGAAAAAGGTATGGGATTGATGCTGCCCGGCGTGATTCCAACCCCGGTTGGCGAGTTCGCTGAGTATACCCCAAGCCATATTGAATTGATGGTGGTGGGTGGTATCTGGGCAATTGGTTTCTTCCTGCTTACCTTCATGCTGAAAGGTGCGGTGGCGGTACTTCAGGGAGAGGTTCGTTACAGAACCGAATCCAGCAAACAGGCCGTTTCAGAGCAGCAGGCAGAAGCGGCAACCTGAGTGAATGAAGCTTGGAATGAACAGGCATACTCGATTTGGAGAAAAACATGACATGCTATCGAAATCACCAGACACTCTTTGGTTTATGTCTGCTGCTTTTTCTATTCACCAGCCCTCTGCTGGCCACAGAAAATCAGACTGACCAGGAGTGTTTCGAGAGCCGGGACGGCATGTCACAGGTCAGGGTTCGTGAAATCAGCCCTGGGCTGGTGAATGTCAAGTGCTCATCAACCACCGGAGGGGTTCTCTGGTGGGGTGATCCGTTCGCAGGCACTATTCCCATGGGAGATATGGATATCGAGGCAGACTACTCCAATGAACAGGCGGTGGTGAAACCCCGTGAGCCAGAACTCGATAAAAATAAAATGCTGACCATCTGCAGCATGGCCTGTCATGACGGCAATTATGTGCCGATTCCCCATAGCAAGACTCCACGCCCACTTAAAATGCATCTGGACACGGTACCGGATGCCATGAATCTCAAGCATGGTAAGGGAAACATCTGGTGTCTGGATTGTCACCATCTGGTGGAACGTACCAAACTGATTGACAATTTCGGATACTCAATCAGTTTCAACCAGCCCCAGAAGCTGTGTGGAAAATGCCATGGACAGGTCTATCGGGCCTGGCGGGATGGTCTTCATGGCAAGCGTATCGGCATGTGGGACAAAGGAGGAAAGAAACGCTGGTGGGTCTGTACTGAATGCCATAATCCACACGATGTTGAACAGAAGGATAGAAACTCAGGCTTTGCTCAGCTACGCCCGGAACCGGCGCCTAACCTGCCCAAGGGAATGGTCAATGCGAATCACGAACGGATGCATCATGGTTCACACCCGGACGAAACAGGTCATGAGTGATGCCACAGGCTGAATCTATGCATTCACATAACATACGATGAATCCAGTGTTTATAGAGCAAGGCTCGTTTACCCCATACTCGGATCCTATCCAGTTTATACACGGAAAATTGTCATGATAAGTCAACCCAGAATGATCAGCGCAACTCTATTTATCGTCCTTTTTATATTACCGGTCTATGCACTGGCTATGGATGCAGCGGCGCTCTATCACGAACGAACCTGTATTGCCTGCCATGGTGCCGATGGTAAGCAGCCGGTGATGGACGAATATCCAAAATTAGCCGGCCAAGCTGAGGCCTATCTATTGACACAAATGAAGGATATTAAGAGCGGCTACAGAACAAATGCACATTCTGTCGCGATGAAGAATGTTATGCACCTGGTGAGTGACGAAGAGATTGCCGTGTTGGCAAAATGGCTTGCGTCACTGTCTGAATGATTTTTAGATCCAAACAGCACCAATTGGTTGAATCATCTGCATCAATCAGTCCAGACGTCATCAACCAAAGCAGCAACCTGTTGATAGTAGGTATCGCGGTCCAACCCGAGGATGGTTGCACCGAAAATTTCTGCATCGTTGGCCGTAGCGAGATCGCCATAGTTGACCAGCACCAATTGATAGAGGATGAGCATAGGAAGATCGTCATGTCGATTTTCAAAAGAGTTATGCAGCATGATGGTGTAACCATCTTCGGGATTCTCCGAGACTGGTTCAGTTCTGGCAAACATACCGGGCTCGATACCCTCGGAGACAAATCTGAGCTCTACCGGGTAGCGGACGGATTTTCGATCCTCAAGCATCTCAAGTACAGTCTGGTAGTCAATTACCCGATCATAGCGTCCGCGTATCTCTTCCGCTTTTTCCCGGGCGTGCAGCGAGACAGCACTGTGGACGACTTTCCCCGCTCGTTTTTTGACCTTGGGCTTATGATCTGTCATGACAATCTCTCATTAGTTTTTCCAACAAGGATAACCTATGCCTGAATACACTCTGAAGTTTAGCGAAGATCCTGTAGAAGAATCCAGACTTCGCACCATGGATGAGATAAATCAGTTCATTCGCATGATGGATGGAAAACCATTGGCCGTGGTTACCCTTGATGATATGCAAAGTGATCTGTGGGACACAGAGGGTGATGTGGACTATCAGGATCAGTACGGAGAGCAAATCATCAGCCAGATATCGGATGATGACACTGAAACGTTACTTATCAGAAACAGTAACGGACTCCCCCTGGCATTGGGAGTGAAAAATCATACCCATGGCTGGCAAGGCCTTGGCATTGAAAAACGGCTTCGTTTTGAAGTCGCCAGAATGTTTCAAAGCGATGAGACAGAGTTCGATTGAGTACAGAAATTATACAGATTTTTGTTAGCCTCAGAGGTTGATATGAAAAAATCAAAATACATTGGTAGATCCAGTTTTCTTCTGATCGCCACAATAGCGATTTCCAGCGCTTATGCAGAGAATTCAGATGGCAATATTGCCAGTCTCTATCTGGCGAAAGCGTGTGCCGGTTGCCATGGAGTGGATGGCAGAACGCCAACAACACCTTATTACCCAATCATAGCTGGGCAAAACGAAGGGTACCTTTACAATCAGATGAGGGATTTCAAGAACGGCAGTCGGTCAAACAGTATGTCAAGTGTGATGAAGGGCATCATGAGCGCAGTCAGTGAGCAGGAGATACGTTTCATTTCAGTTTGGCTAGCCAAACAGTAGCTATCTCGATCAGCTTGCTTTGTAACTATTTTCATCTAACTCGTAGCGTTTGATCATACGATAGATACTTCGCTCACTGATACCCATGACTTCGGCTACTTTGCCCCGACGCCCGGAGTATTTCTTTAACTGATAGGATAAGTAGTGTGCTTCCAGTTCCTCCATGGAAGGATCGTGATCAAAACTCAGAGTGACAACTCCTTCACTCTTGCCAAGTATACGGCTAAATGAAAAATGCTCAGGCTTAATGATCTGTCGGTCACCAGAGAGAATAATTGCCCTTTCGATCACATTCTTCAGTTCTCTGATGTTACCTGGCCAGTCATAGGAGACCAACGAACGAATCGCGGATGAAGAGAGGTTTTTGATAACGCGTGTCGAGAAATTGTGATTACTTACAAAGTGCGCAGCCAACTCCGGTATATCGTCACGCCGGTCCCGCAATGGTGGTATAATTATATTGAATGCATTGAGCCTGAAAAACAGATCGGAACGAAAGTTACCTTCAGCCGACATGGTTTCCAGATCCCGATTCGTAGCAGCGACAATTCTGACATTTGCGGTCAGATCCTTGGTACTCCCCAATCTCCGGTATTGCCCGGTTTCGAGTACACGCAAAAGTTTGGCCTGACCACTACTGTTGATTTCACCAATTTCGTCAAGAAACAGCGTGCCGCCCTCTGCCCCTTCGATCAGGCCCTTCTTCTGCTTGTCAGCGCCGGTAAATGCGCCTTTTTCATGGCCAAACAATTCTGATTCAAACAGGTTTTCCTGGAGCGTACAGCAGTCAACGGCAACATAGTTGTGTTTTTTTCTATGGCTGTGCGCATGGATGGCCCGTGCCACCAATTCCTTACCTGAACCACTCTCGCCCTGTATCAATACAGTAATATCGTTAGGCGCTACAGCACCGATCATCTGTTTCAGTTCAGCCATTGCAGCACTATTTCCAACCAGGGAGGAGTTGCGCTGAATACTCTGCTCCAACTGCCTTTTGCAGAACATATGGTCTCTACGCAAGGCGGCATTATCGAGTGCCCTCTCAACGGTTATTGTCAATGTATCGAGACTGACCGGCTTTAATATATAATCCACCGCGCCGGCTTTTATGGCGCTTACGGCATCGCGCACCGATCCAAATGCAGTCAAAACAATAACTGGATAGTTGACCGATATATTTTCAATATACTCAAGACTATTGGCATCTGGCAGACGGGCATCAGTAATAATCAACGATGGCTCATACTTTTCCAGGTAGTCCATTACACTGTGCCAACGACTCAGCCCTTCCACCTCATAGTCCAAATTAGACAGATGCTGTATCATCAGAGTCCTGAGTGTATCGTCATCCTCTACTACTACGAGTTTGGATTTCATCTATCCCCCTCCAGTTCGTTCTGAGCATTCGGCAGTACCACAGTAAACACACTGCCAACAGAAACTTCACTGGTCACATTTATGGTTCCACCATATTTTTCTACTATCGCCAAACTGATTGAAAGACCTAAACCCGTACCTCTGACATCGTCGGCACGACGAGAGAAAAATGGATCAAAAATATAGGGCAAATCTTTCGGCCGGATTCCAGCACCGGTATCAGAGAAAACCATCTGAACCTTATCCTCAACCACCGAGCAGGAAACCGTTAAAATGCCACCACTCGGCATGGCATGAAAGGCATTCTGCGTGAGATTGAGAGCTACCATCCTGATTTCACTGTCAGAGGCCAGGACCCTGAGGGTCTCATTCTCATACTTCTCTTCAATTGTGATGTTCGCCTCATCTGCCTGCCATCTGATCAGCGCAAGTGTGTCATTGATAGCAGCTGCAACATCAACCAGCTCCAGGTTTTCCTGTGGCAAGGCACCCAGCTTCAACAACTTGCCGGTAATCTCAATACAGGTATTGATCTGATCATCAATCAGTTCAAAATTTTGTTTGATGTCATCCGTGAAGTTGTTTCTGACGACAATCTCGTTCTTGGTGGCATCCATTGCCAACTTAAGTGATGCCAGAGGATTATGAATCTCATGAGCCACACCTGTGGCTAGACGCCCTAATTCTGAGAGTTTCTGTTCCTGGGAATATTTAACCGCTTTTTCAAGATCACGAATTGATTCAACAATCAGGGTCTTCTCCTTCCCACCTTGCCGAATCGTCATCGGCGCCGCAAAAATCTCCACCTCAAAGGTTGTAAGATCCAAACGGTGGTGTTGATGCACCACTTTGATCGGCGTTTTGCTCAGCGACATTTCATGAATCGGGCAGTTGATCAGCGTCGGCGGACAGGGTTTGTTACCGTTGTGCGTGACACCGTAACAGGTTGCACCGACTTCCAATCTATCCTCAAGCCTGTGTTGTTCACAATAGGCTTTATTGACGAGCACAACTTTGAAGTTTTCATCAATAATCCTGATCCCGTCCGGGATGGCATCAACCAGTGCCTGCAGGAATCCCCGCTGCTCCTCCAACTCAAGCATTTTCTCATGCAACCGCTCCGCCATCAGATCGAAGGTAGAGCCGAGTCGGCTGAGTTCATCTGATCCCTGCATGTCGACCCGGGTTTGTAAATTCCCACCCGTCAACTCCTGACTTGCACTCGTGAGCTGATTGACCGGTCTGAGAACATGACTGTGTATGAACCACCAGCCACCGACCAGGTTGAGAATCACAATCAGGGATCCTGCACTCATCAGCATCAGGGTGGTAGTACTTACCTTGTGTCTGATTGGGCTGGCGTCGTAGTCGACATAGAGTATACCGTTGATCGGATTCTGCTCAGCTGGACCATGACACTCTTTACAGGCTGGCTTGTTGTGTACGGGATTGATGCTGCGCAGCAACTCCTGCTGTGACTCATTCTGTATGAAGCGGGTTGATTGAAGACTCGCCAGGTAGGGGGATTCCAGTTTTTTACCAAAATCCCCTTCACGACTGCTGAAGCGGATCTCACCGGCCGGATTGGTAATGAAAACCCTGACGATACCCTTTTGCTCCCCGAGTTTATTAACCATCTCACTCAACCCGGGCAAGTCTCGCTTGAGCATGGCATTCTCCAAGGAAACCTGCAGCAATTTGTTGACTTGGTTGGCGGTATCCGCTCTCGCCCCTTCCAGTTCCGATTGATAGATCGGTATGTAGAGCAATAGAAATACCAGGGTACTTATGACGAGACCTGATGTGGTACCGAGTATGAATTTTCTATTCAGGCTATCGCTTATCCAGTTCATCACTTGTAACAACTCAGTTGCTCAGGATCAGATGTTCTGATTGTAATATTAAAAAAAACCCGTTTTTCTGACAATTTGTCATGTTTCCAGGGAGAATCCAACGATTCTTTTATCCTTGAAGCCTCAAATCTAGGTCTTTGGCTTGTGTTTTGCTCATAAATTGGGAATCTGAACGCCATACCCTATCTGAAGGAGGAGCAAAAATGAGAAAAAAAAATACAATTTCCGATTTCCACATCACAATCCAGCTGTTGTGGGTCTTTTTATGGTTACCAATTACGGGCTTAGCGGAACCGGCCAAGAACCTAAGTGAGTCGCTACGTGAATCCCTGCAGCAGCAGGGATGGCAGGAGTACACCGCTGCGGATGGCAGTGTTATCTATCATCAACCGAAAAAAGAGATTACCACTGACATTCCGTCAGGAAACAGAGAAACAGCTGAGATACGTAAGTTTGGAGAAGCGTTGCAGAACCATGGATGGCAGGTTGAATGGGATTCTGATAACACATTGACTTTGATCCCTGCAACGACCACTTCTCCCTCCGCTAAGAGCCCGGATCCAACACCACAGATATCCACAGCTCCGTCTGAGGCTATGAGAAGCAATCTGCCAAGTGACTTGTCAGGTTTTAAATACTGGAATATCGAGCGGGATCAGCGAGGAGCACTGCTTTTTCACCCAGTGGATATTTCTGCATTGAAAGAGCAAACCGAAGCAGCTACAAATATTCAACAAACAGAGTGCCGCATTGATCAATTCCAACTTGCCAGTGGGTCATTACCGGTTGATCAATGGTCTGAAGCACAGGATGTTGCAAAACAGTGGCTCAATACAGTGGGAGCAACGGGGCTTCAGGTGGGCCGTATCCGTAAAATAAATCGCATCTATCTGGTCAGTATTGTTGGAGAATCAGCACCCTATCCACTGAAACACCAATTGGCAATTCGTGCTTCTGATGCTTCTGTCGTCCTAATTGAGTAGTGAGAGAGATAGAATGCCTTAAATATAATCCCTCTCTATCTAGGGCCTGTTAACAGTAATCCAATACGTCCTGTTGTGTCTGGCTGAGGTTCAGTTTCCCCAGCACGACAGAATGGGTGTGGTGTGGTTGTCATCGGGGAAAAAAGGATAACAGCACTGAATGAAGGAACAGCCAAACCCTCCCCGCTCTTGATTGACCCTTTTTCATAAGCAACAGAGTCGATAGGAATCTTCATATCGGGCCCTCACAATAGGCATGACGTGTGGTTGCTGAGCACCATCCTTCCACTCCCCGGCTTGGGTCCGCCTACAAATCGCATAGGGCTAACAGCCATGTATGACGAAATGTCAGTCATTCAAAATCTTATCCAAAGCTGAAATGTAAACTGCAAAATATCGTCTAAGCGAATGAAAAATAATATTTAAATTCTGTCTCAATCCAAATCCTTCACGATTATGCAATCGCAACATGTTTAAACCGACTCACGACAGCATGACAAATCGTCAGAGTAATAGATTCAGCCGTTATCTGAGATAGAGCTTTAAAATCGAAAAAAACCCTTAGAAATCAATAGAGAAAATCTAAAACCTACTCACTGGCATAGCCCTTGCGTTGTAACTCTTGCCAACCCGTACTGATAACAAAGACGAATCGAGGAGGGTTTTAGAATGCGGCTGTTAGCTACTGCCTGCACTGGTCTGTTTGTACTACTTCCACTACAGCTCATGGCTGGGTATCCCGTAGCCGGTCTAGAGCCTTCCAAACGACCAATGAATGCACCGGTCATGAAACAGGTATCGCGTAATAAGGCTTGGTACCAATCATCCTTGACAGGCGTTCAACAACCCTACCCCAGAAGTATCCACTTCCTTGACAACCAAGGTAACTGGTACACACCTTTCACCCGCCCAGGCATGAGAGGTCCATATGATATTCGTCAATGGCATCAGTAGCGTTGGTATCAAATAGAACCAAGCTCGATTGATGTGGCGACTACAAAGCAGTGAACGGTTCTTTATTTAAGGTATAAAAATTTACTACAACTAGAGGCGAAAATTATGAAAATTATTCGAATGCCAAACCTGAAAGGAGTGATCAAAGCGATGGGGATGGTCGTAGCACTTGCTGTTGCCCCACTCGCTAGCGCAGGCATGAGCGGCATGTCCGGTATGAGTGGCATGGATGGCATGTCCGGTATGGGCGGCATGGGCGGTATGTCCGGCATGGGCGGTATGAGTGGCATGGGCGGCATGTCCGGTATGAGCGGCATGGGTGGTATGTCTGGGATGAGCGGCATGGGTGGCATGTCCGGTATGAGCGGCATGGGTGGCATGTCCGGTTACTTCAAGATCACGCCACAGGGACAGATTTTCTTCTATCCAGCTAGTGGTATGTCCGGTATGAGTGGCATGGGCGGCATGTCCGGTATGAGCGGCATGGGCGGTATGTCCGGCATGGGCGGTATGTCCGGCATGGGCGGTATGAGCGGCATGGGCGGTATGTCCGGTATGAGCGGCATGGGCGGTATGTCCGGCATGGGCGGTATGTCCGGCATGGGCGGCATGTCCGGTATGAGCGGCATGGGCGGCCAGTGGGTTTGGGTACCTGCAGGCATGAGTGGCATGTCCGGCATGGGTGGTATGTCCGGAATGGGCGGCATGAGCGGTATGTCCGGAATGGGCGGCATGAGTGGTATGTCCGGAATGGGCGGCATGAGCGGTATGTCCGGAATGGGCGGCATGAGCGGTATGTCCGGAATGGGCGGCATGAGCGGTATGGGCGGCATGAGTGGTATGTCCGGAATGGGCGGCATGTCCGGTTACTTCAAGATCACCCCCCAGGGACAGATCTTCTTCTACCCGGCTAGCGGCATGTCAGGCATGAGCGGTATGGGTGGCATGAGTGGTATGTCCGGTATGGGTGGCATGAGTGGTATGTCCGGTATGGGTGGCATGAGTGGCATGTCAGGTATGGGTGGCATGAGTGGCATGTCAGGTATGGATGGCATGTCAGGCATGAGTGGCTGGCGTTAATCGACTGTTATTGACTGGAATACCCAGTCATAACACTCCCCAGAGCGCAGGGATGCGCTCGAATCCAATTAATCCAATTTCATATTTTCCAATAGGGCTTCATCTGAGGAAGATCTAATGATTTTACCCATCAGGACCTTGATTCCATTGTTACTGCCGATGCTGCTATCAATTGATCCGGCTTTTGCCCGTGATATTGGTCCTGAAGATTATGAACGATCACGTTGGCATCCAATTCATTTCAAACCTAATATCGATAACGCAAAAGATGAACAGTGTCTCAGCTGTCATCAAGAAATACTGGAGAGGAAGGTACTGAATCAGTCACCGGCAGGTATTACTTCGACAGAGGTTTTAGCCTGGTATCAAACCCTGTCGACCTATGAAGGTGAACAGGAGACCTTTCATCGCCGCCATTTGGTGACACCGCTGGCAACCGAGCTGATGGATTTGAAATGCAATACCTGCCACCAGGGTAACGATTTAAGAGAAGAGGCGGTGATACCGCCTGACCATAGCAACCAGGATCTAACACTTCGCAAGTCGGTCAATCCGGACATCTGCCTGATGTGTCACGGGGCGAATGCCTACGAGTTGATGGGCCTTCCCACTCCTTGGACGGAATCGCGAAAAAACTTTCAAAACAACTGCCTTCTCTGTCACTCCTATATCCGCACTGAGCGGCACCAGGTCAATTATTTGAAAGCGGATGCCATTGAGGCAGCCGGTAAAGCAAATTCAGATGTCTGTTACGGCTGCCATGGTGGTCGTCAATGGTATCGCATTGCCTACCCCTACCCCCGAAATCCCTGGAAAAGCATGTCGAAAGTCACCCCAGGATGGGCCAGAGATAGACCAACCGAATCGGAGCCCAGGTTCCGGAAAGAGATCCAGCAGGCAGCAAACTAGCAACCGCTGACAGCGTGAGGTACGGATGAGTATAGAAAAACTGACCCAGAGTCTGAAGGAGCGATTGAATCTCTCCCGGCGTTCTTTCCTGAAATCTGCCGCCGTGGGTGGCGCATCATTGACTGCCGGTGGTTTGGTGGAAATGAAGACTGCCAAAGAGGCCAAAGCATTTGCCTACGAGCCCTATCCGACAGACGATCAACTCGAGACGGTGGTAACCAGTTGCGCCCATAATTGTGGTTCAAGGCATATGTTGGTCGCCCATAAGTGGAAAGATGTAATCGTGCGTCTCTCTACAGACGATGGTCGCTACCAGCGGAATGGCCACTTCGGTAAGGACGATAACGAAGAACCGCAACTGCGTGCCTGCCTACGAGGACGCTCCTATCGACAACGGCTCTACTCGGCTGAGCGCCTGCTCTACCCAATGATGCGGGTTGGCGAGCGGGGTGAGGGTAAATTCAAGCGCATCTCATGGGATGAGGCCCTGACGTATGTAGCCAGCAAAATGGTCGAGATCAAGGACACTTACGGTCCTACCGCTCTGGTGGATCAAAGTTACGCGGGCGCCTCCTATGGCGTGCTGCACAAATCCGATCAGATCGAGGGCCTGCTCGGCCGCTTTCTGGGTATGTTTGGCTGTCGAACAAGCTCATGGTCGGTGCCCTCCTACCAGGGAACCACCTTCAGCTCACGTATGACCTTCGGCACCATCGAGGATGGCAATGAGGATGATACCTTCGCCCATTCGAAACTGATGATCATGTGGGGTTGGAATCCCGCCTACACTTTCCATGGCGGCAATACCTTCATGTACATGCGCATGGCCAAGCAGCGCGGTTGTAAATTTGTCTTGATCGATCCCCAATACACCGACTCTGCTGCTGCTTACGACGCCTGGTGGATTCCGATTCGACCCAATACGGATGCGGCGATGATGGCGGGCATGGCCCACTATATCTTCACTAACGATCTGCATGATCAGGAGTTCATCGACAAATTCTGCCAAGGCATGGACGCTGGGACAATGCCGGACTGGGCCAAGGATAAGGAGAATTTCAAGGACTATATCCTGGGTAAATATGACAATGAACCCAAAACGCCGGAATGGGCCTCGAAAATCTGCGGTGTGTCGGCCGAAGACATTATCAAACTGGCGGATATGTATGCCCGTACCAAACCTGCGGCACTGAAGGCATCATGGGCACCGGGAAGAAATGCCTATGGTGAGCAATACAACCGAATGGCTGCTGCCCTGCAGGCGATGACCGGTAATATCGGCATCCTTGGTGGTTGTGCTGAAGGTGTTGGCAAGGCCTGGCATGCCGAAGCAGTGGCATACCCTTACGATCAATACTCCAATATCTGGTTTCAATCCATAAAATCTGATCGCTGGGCCCACTGCGTACTCAACTATCCTAATGTAAAAAGAGAAGAGATCGGACTATGGCCCCGGCAGGATAATACCGACGGGCAGATCCCCAATATCAAAGGCATCTTCTGGCAGGGATCCGACTGGTTCAATCAACTTACCAATATCAATAAAGAGATTGAGGCGATCAACAAGTTGGAACTGGTGGTCTGCATGGACTCTACCATCACTCCCTCGGGCTTGTATGCCGACATCCTGCTCCCCATAGCTACGCACTTTGAGCGCCATGATGTGGCACTGCCCTGGTATAAAGGACACTACTACATCCATCGCCCCAAGGTGATAGAGCCGATGGGTGAATCGAAAACCGATTTCCAGGTATTCACTGAACTTGCCTACCGGATTGGCGGCGATGTATTCGGCCAGGCCTTCAACCCAAAAGCTAACCGCGACTATTTTCACATCAATGACAATGTGGATGAAGCCTATCTGAAAGAGTGGTGGGACAAGAAAGTGATAGGTCACCAGCATGTGGATATGTCATGGGATGAGTTCAAACAACGAGGCGTCTACAAATTCAAACTCGACCAACCGCACGTTGCCTTCAGGGAGCAAATAGAGAACGGTAAAGCGTTCCAGACACCTTCCGGCAAGATTGAAATACTGGCCTCCCAATTGGCACAGATCACCGACTGGAAAAAAACCATGTATGGTTATGAGATCCCCTACATACCTAAATGGATCGAGCCCTGGGAGTCGCTGAACAGTCCAAAGACCAGTGAATTTCCCTTTCACCTGATCTCACCCCACCCTCGATGGAGAACCCACTCCATATTCAACAACTGCAGCTGGTTACGTGAGACTTACGAACAAGAGGTAACACTGAATGCCGCAGATGCGAAAAAACTTGGCATTAGAACCGGTGATACAGTTGAAATCTGGAACAAACGTGGCCGGGTTGTGGTACCGACCTATGTTACAGAGCGCTGCATGCCCGGGGTGGCAGTACTGCATGAGGGAGTATGGATCGATCTGGACGCTGAGGGTGTCGACCGGGCGGGTAACCCGGACATGTTGACCCTGGACGAGCCAAGTCCAGCCGGAGCATTCGCGTACAACACCGTATTGTGCAATATCAAGAAAACCGACCTGGAACATCGGCCTGGTTGGGACCAGTTGGCCACATCCCGAGCACATGTGTTTAGGCGTGACCTTTAGTCCTGGAGGAGAGATCGATGACAAGCAAAAAAGACAAGGCCAGGATTAAAGCTGCGGTAAAGCGTCGTAAACGTGAGACCTATACACCGGTTGTACCCGATAAACAGCTTGGATTTGTACACAACAATGTCGACTGTATCGGCTGCCGGGCCTGTGAAATCGCCTGTAAAGACAAAAATGGACTGGCGGCCGGACCAAGATTCAGACGGGTTCAATATATCGAAGGTGGCACCTATCCGGACGTCTATGCCTATAAGGTCAATATGTCCTGTAACCATTGTGAATCACCAGCCTGTCTGCCCACCTGCCCCACAGGGGCGATATTCAAACGTCAGGAGGATGGCATCGTCGATATCGATTCCACGCTATGTATCGGTTGTCGACGTTGCGAGGCGGCCTGTCCTTTTGGTGCGCCACAGTTTGATCCAAACGATAACATCGTCAAGAAGTGTAATATGTGCGTGGATGAGATTGAGGCGGGGCGTAAGCCATATTGTGTCATGGCCTGTATGATGCGGGTGTTGGATATCGGGTCCATCGATGAAATCTGGAGGGGTAGCTTAGACACCGTAGCAGTCGGTCCTACAGATAAAGTCTCGAAACAAGTCAAAAACATGGCAAACATAGAGCTGACCAAACCATCGATCGGTTTTGTGGCGCATAGCAAAGGAAAGGTCAAATAATGAAGCTGGTTACTGACCCGAACGACAACTCGAATAATGCGCAGATCAAAAGCTTTTTGCGTGTAATCTCGGATGACTTTCTAATGCTGACTCGCTTACACGCCAAGGAACCGGATGCGGATTTTCTAGAGTTATTGGTGGAATATGAATTCCCCAGCACTATGGCGCTAAATCTGGTCAGTGAAGAGGGTAAAAAGGCTAACCAGTTTATGCAGCGTGTTATTGAAATGATGCCTGAACAGTTTGATGATGAGTATCTCGATACGTTAGCAGCAGACTTCGCGGATATCTATCTGAATCATAGCCTACAGGCTTCACCACTGGAGTCTGTATGGATCGACGAAGAGAAGCTGACCTGTCAAGAGAGCATGTTTCAGGTTCGAGCCTGGTATGAGAGCTATGGTCTGAAAGCGGAAAACTGGCGTATCCGACCAGATGATGACTTGGTGCTGCAACTTCAGTTCATTTCTCACCTATTCTCGATTTCTGAATCGATAAAAGAGCTAGAGGATATTGCCCGATTCATGGATGAACATCTATTGCGCTGGCTTGGTCAATTTACATCACGAGTGGTCCATCGTTCAGCGACACCCTACTATTCAGGAATCGCTCTATTAACAGGGGCTTATTGTGAGGAGTTAAGGGATCTCATTGCCACAATCACCAACCTCCCCCGACCATCTGCGGAGGAGATAGAAGAGAGAATGAAGTGTGATTCGGTGAGACAAGAAGTAACAATGAGCTATATGCCAGGTATTGGACCTGCTGTTTAGTGTTCCCCTTATGCCATTTCTCAAGGATTTGTTCAATCGGATACAAGAGGAAGAGAGATTACCTGTTGTAGACCCGGATCGGTGTGTACATAGTCTGATTGAGATTGCCAGCTGTTCTGCTTGTGTGGATGTCTGCCCCACACAGGCCTGGGCCCTGGATGACGAAGCTTTGCTGTTCGATGCATCTGTTTGTGATGGCTGTGGACTCTGTCTACCCGTCTGTCCTGAAAGTGCTGTCTCAATCCAATATGAAATATTGACCGGTGACCTGGCACAGGGAAAGTTCGCACTCTGTGCCTGTGAACAGACTGGAATGAAGCACAACCAAGGCGTTTTACCTTGCGTTCACCTGATCAGTCTCAACGATATACTCAATCTCTATAATCAGGGCTATATACAATGGGTGTGTGCAACCGGTAACTGCTCAGAGTGCCAACGAGGCTCTAGTACTACCCTTTGTGAGCGAATTCAACAGATTAATTATGCATTGATTGAGGAAGGACTCCCTCTCATCGACTATCACGAAACTGATTTCGCACAATGGCAACGTATCCAGTCAAGGGCAGAGGATACCCACCCGTCAGAAAATCTCAGTCGGCGAGCTTTTTTAAGAGGAGCACTGGAGAACAGTGTCAATGGTCCATCCACTCATTTTAAACAAAAACAACCAGCAACGACTGCCATTCCACCAGGTAAGCTAATGCCGAACCAGAATAGAACAACAATCTGGCCCTATGTACCACAGATTAACAGTAACCTGTGTGATGGCTGTGACGCATGTGTAAATACCTGCCCACATAATGCGATCAGGCTTATCACCGAAAGTGAGAATAAATTTTATAAAATCCGGCCTGAAGCCTGTACTGAATGTGGGATTTGTCGGGATGTATGTGAGAGAGAGGCGATCACTATCATGAAGTGGACAAATCTGCCACAACAGACACTGGCTCTGAATACCTTTACATGTTTGAGCTGTGGCAACCCGGCACACTCACCGTCAGATAATCACCAATCACTATGCAGAATTTGTGTTCAAGTCAATCATCAGAGTAACCTTTATCAGGTAATGGATTAACAGTCCGAAGAGTTGTTGGGTTCATGTGAAGGGGACCTAGGGTCTGTTAACACTAATCCAATAAGCCCTAGGTTAGATAAATATAACAAGTTCATAACATTTCTCCTACGCTACAGACTTATCTGCTTTCCTATGCTCTACTTCAATTCAAGGTTCAGAAGATCGGAAACATAAGACTATGATTAACTTGCGTAAATCTGCTTGTTTTGTCCTCTACTTTGAACTTTCCATTCTCGTAATGGTGGCGATCTTTGCTACCAGCTGCTCATCTGAATCTCCGGAACCTGAACAACGAATCGTTAATCAGAGTAAACCCGTCAACAAGCAAATCGATTTTGCTCCCGGCTTACCATGGTTAAATGTTGAACGCCCGCTGACCACTGACGACATGTTGGGCAAAGTTGTTATCCTGGATTTCTGGACATATGGCTGTATCAACTGTATCCATGTACTGGCGGACCTAAAAAAACTGGAAGAGAAGTATGGCCATCAATTACTGGTCATCGGTGTTCATACCCCAAAATTCGATAATGAGAAAAACCTGCAAACCTTGAGAAAAATCGTGATCCGATACGGCGTCGACCACCCTGTAATCAATGACGTAAATGGTTTACTCGCCAGCTACTATGGAATGCGGGCCTGGCCCACTCGAGTACTAATCGACCCCAAGGGTGAGGTTCTCGGAAAAGTGGTCGGAGAAGGTCGGTATAGTCAGATCGATGATAAGATATCCGAGCTTCTAGCTCAGCACGAGGCAGACCTTAATCCTTCACCCATACCTGTAAAACTGGAGCGCGAAGAAGATGACACAACACTCCTGTCAGCACCGGGAAAAGTCGCTGTAAACAGTAACTCTATTGCGATTAGCGACTCCCTCAATAATCGGATTATTGTTACCAATCACAGTGGCAAGATTAAACATATCGTTGGTTCGGGCACTCCCGGCAAACAAGACGGCAGCTTCACCGATGCCAGTTTCAGCTCACCACAAGGGCTGCTATTCAACAACAATCATATCTATGTAGCGGATACTGGCAACCATCTGCTTAGATTAATAGACCTCGATAATGACAGCGTTACTACCATAGCTGGAAACGGCTCTTTAGAGCGGAAACAGAGTGGTCAATTCCAGGCCAAGTCAATCGGTATGGCCTCACCTTGGGCACTCGCTTTATTGGATGACAGGTTATTTATCGCTATGGCTGGTAGCCATCAGATTTGGGTCTACAGCATCAGCAGAAAGCAGCTCAGTCGTTTCGCCGGATCAGGGCGGGAGGGCATCCTGGACGGTGATGTAGAGCAGGCAACCTTCAGTCAACCGAGCGGGTTGAACATTGACAATGACTGGTTGTATATTGCTGATTCCGAAGCTTCAGCAGTACGACGGGTTGACCTGAAAAATAATCTGGTAGAAACACTGTTGGGTACAGGATTATTCGATTTTGGAGACAGAGATGGTGATCTCCAGAGTGCTAAGTTACAACATGTACTCGGTATATCAGTGAAAGACCAAACCTCGATTTACCTCGCTGACACTTACAATCATAAACTCAAAAGGATCGACCTTGAGTCATCCTCAGTGGAATCGCTGATTGGTGATGGCAAACCAGGATTTCTTAGTACTGTAGATGGTCAGTTGCAACTAAACGAACCGGGAGGGTTGGCACTTTATGAGGACAGACTCTATATCACAGATACCAATAACGATCGTATTGTTGTATACGACATAGACAGTGGAGAACCGAGGCTGCTGAATATTCAACCTATTCAGTAATTATGACTTCACACAAATCTGAATATATCTAAGATATGAAGCCTAGCAATTCTAGATAGAACCATACAATGGCGCATTTTAAACAGCCTGTTTCACCTGAGAATATGAGTACTGAAACCGACACTCCTTGACATTACCTTCACGACCAATCCTATTAGGGCCTGTTAATACCAACTAAAATTAACCTGATTTAATAGTCAAAGATATGCCTGATAATTTGTCAGTTGGTTAGCTTTGAACATCTATTGCATTATCACTTGATCCCGACCATTTTGTTTTGCTTGATAGAGATAGGTATCTGCTCTCTGTATTGCTTTTTCAAACGATTCCTCGCCGGGCATGAATACCGCAATACCAATACTTATTGTCATGTTGAAGCTATTCTTGGCAACAACGAATTGATAGTCGGAAACCACATCACGTATACGTTCAGCATAACTTAAGATTGCATCCTCGTTATCAAACTGCCCCACGACGACGAACTCTTCACCACCATAGCGGATCAGTAGATCACTGGGTCTTGAGCGTTGTCTAAGTAAACCAGCCATCGTGGTAAGCACTTCATCTCCAGCCGCATGTCCATGAGTATCGTTAACCTTTTTAAAATGATCGATATCCATAAACAGAATTGCCATCAAACTGCTGGATTCTCTTCGCTGAAGCTTAATAAGGGATGGAATACTCTCAATCAAGTAGCGCCTTCTGTAAAGACCGGTAAGAGAGTCCCTGACTGCCAGCTGACTCAATCTATCGATCAATTGAGAGCCGAAGAAGACTGAAAATCCGATGAAGATCAGCAGCAGTATGGTCGCCAGGGTTGATCCTCTGATAATGATATCCTCTGTCTCCTGTGCGATATCATCAAGATACTTACCTGTTCCCAACACCCAATCCCAGGGTTCAAAATAGTCAACATAGGAAACCTTATGGTACTCCATACTGTTATGTGGCTTTTTCCAGTAGTACTCTACCCAGCCACCACCTCGCTTGGCGACATCGATGAACTCTTCAAAAATCCGTTTGCCTTTGATATCAGTCCAGTCCATTTGATTGATACCTACCCGCTCCGGAGTGTGAGGCTGCATATAGAGGGTTCCGTTACCCAGGTTAATCCAGTAGTAACCATTTTTCTTATAAGTAGCATTCTCCAGTGCATTGGCTGCGAGTCTTTTTGCCTCAGACATTGACAGCTCCCCGGCCACTTCCAGCTTATAGAAATAACGTATCACACCCATGCCGATTTGTGATACTTCACGGGCATCGTCTTTGTGCTTTTGTAGAAGACTATCTGACAGATTCCCATAGAAATAAGAGAGCAACAGAAGCATACCAAAAAGAAACAGAGCTGAGAGCAGAACAAATTGATTGAGGATTGCGGTTCTTTCTTGGGGCTGCATGATACAGATAAATCAATAGATCTGGTTTCGCTTAGAAGACCTCTGATCTTCCACTGGCGGAATTTTCATAAATCCAGTATATGACATAATTTCACCAGAGAAACCTACGATCGCAGAGTGATAATTGGAATTTCCGGTTTAATTGATCTGTCTCATACCACTTTTGATTTAATTGTCATAATTCATTACAAACTGACATGTGACAATGCAATTCTTGTGGCCTGCCACACATTACCGTAGACAACACACATACCATCTAATCGTAACTTAATGCAGACAACCTCATGTTGTGTTGCTAAGTGCCTGAATATAATTTTATCTTATACCCAAGCTCATCGAATTGGGGCCTGTTAACACTAATCCAATAGGCCTTAGTAAAATTAACAGTATAGTCAATCATGGAAAACCTTTTACGAACCAGCATCAATAAATAAAGTTTTTTATGGTGATCAGGACTACTAATTAAGGAAAACCATAATTTACCTTTGGTAGACATGCTCTATGATCGTCTCAATATTTAATTAACTCGATCAGGATTTTCGAGCCATTTTATCGACCCGGGGGCTTGGTTAAGGGTCTTTCTACCCTGAGGTGCATCGGTGAGTGTCAAGATATCGATAAAACAGCTGAGCTTTCTACTCATGCTTAGCTTTTCACTTTCAAGTTATGGACTTGAGCTAAAATGGGCTGGATGTGGCATTACCAAAAAGGCTTTCATGGCCGAACTGGCTTCTGCTTATGAGCGAAAAACCGGCGTCAAGATAGAGTTGGAAGGCGGTGGGGCCACCAAGGGGATTCAGAAAGTCATTTCAAAGTCCGTCGATGTAGGCGGATCATGCCGCTTCCGTGTGACTGATGACGATGCATCCCGTGCCTCGATCAAGTTCAACCCAGTGGCCTGGGATGCCTTGACAGTTGTAGTCAACCAAGCCAATCAGATCGATTCCATCTCCCTGGAATCACTGCGTGACATCTATACCGGTAAAATCACCAACTGGTCTCAATTGGGCGGTTCTGACCAACCGCTGGATCTCTATGTGCGTGAAGGAAAGATATCCGGTGTCGGGCACACGATTCGACAGTTATTGTTCAACGATCCACAAATGAGCTTTGAGGGCCGTGCGTTTTTCCCCTCTTCAGGGCCACTGGAAAAAGCGATAGAGAAAAATCCCAATGCAATCGGTATGACCGGAATCAGCAGTGCTCGTAAGCGTAACTTCAAAATCCTCAAACTGGATGGTAAAGAACCCAGTTTTGAGAATATCAAAAATGGCTCCTATACCCTGTATCGCCCCCTCTATATCATAAGCAACAGAGAGAGCGCCAACTACGCCGAGGTCAAACGCTTTCTTAGTTTTACACACAGCCGGGAAGGTCGAGATATTATGCGTGATAATGGTGTTGTACCCTATCTCGAAGCGGTCTGGTTAAGCAGTAATCTACAGCGTCAATGGTCTGACTCAAGGAAGATTAGAAATTGAGTTGAGCCAATCGGTAGTGAGATTTTCTCCTGCCACACCACTCATTTCTGAACAAAAGCCTGACAGTTCCCTTTTATCTACCAATATAATGAGTAGATTCATTACCTTAGAGTTGATTTAAACGCCCCCTCCTCTGCATATAAGAAGCTGTAATATCAAACCAAGGTCTGTTGACCCTCTATTTATAACGTTATTTAAATATGGTTAATCGTCTGCAACTCCAAAAGTGAATTTTTGTACCTCTTTTTTAGTCAAAACAATAGACAAACTTATGCAGGGAGTATTTGAAAAAAAGATAACGTAAAATTTCTTTCGCACATTTGAAGAGGCGGTGGCCTTGTTGATTAAATGGTAAGTGACCAAACGAACCAACAATCAACAGAAGGACCACCACCATGAATAAAGATACCAAAACTT
>NZ_JBSYOP010000004.1:0-46027 GCF_058244685.1 Candidatus Thiodiazotropha sp. AKAK2
CTCCCCGATAATTGGTCCATCGATAATTAGAGTTCTCCGGTTAAACTATGACCAACGGGGGAATGAAAATGAAACGATCAAAATATTCTGAGACACAGATTGTCCGGATATTGAAAGAAGTTGAAGGCGGCAGGATGGTCAAGGAAGTCTGTCGAGAATATGGGATTTCTGATGCCACCTATTACAACTGGAAAAGCAAGTATGGCGGTATGGAGGCATCGAAGCCTCCCCCTGAAAAGTAGACGCCTTGGTTAATATCATCTTATGCGGCCATTTTTTCAAATTAATTTGGAGATTTAAATCCCAAAGAGCTATGTAGCCTATCGCAATTATAATATCTCTCCATATACCAAGACAGAACCATCCGTAGTTCATAATTACAAGGACACTCACCGTTTGAAAAGATTATTCATGTGAGATAGAGTTAAAAAACATACACGGAATGTATAAAAGCCAAGGAGCCGGCAATGACGATATCGCGCAAGCAACAGATCTGTCTCGAAGAAACCCCCTATTATCATTGTATATCCCGCTGTGTTCGACGTGCCTTTCTTTGTGGAGAGGATGAGTTAACCGGCCGTAGCTTTGAACACCGTAGAGATTGGATAGTGGAGAAGCTCAAGCAACTTGATGGGGTATTCTCTATCTCTATCTGCGCCTATGCCGTGATGCACAACCACACCCATACTGTTTTGAAAGTCGATCGAGAGTCTGCTTTAAATTGGTGTGATGATGAAGTGATATCCCGATGGACCAAGCTCTACAAACCAAGCCCTATCGTTGAGCGCTATCTGAATGGCGTGAAGCTAACAAAGGTCGAATTGGATGTAATTGCCAAAGATATTGAGAAGTGGCGGCACAGACTCTACGATATCAGCTGGTTCATGCGCAATCTCAATGAAGGTATCGCAAGGAAGGCCAATGAAGAGGATGGTTGTACTGGGAAGTTCTGGGAGGGTAGGTTCAAAAGCCAGGCTCTGCTCGACGATGCGGCGCTATTAACCTGTATGAGTTATGTTGATCTTAATCCGATAAGGGCAAACATAGCCGATAGACCCGAAGAATCAGATTTTACATCCATACAAGATCGCATCAGACACTATCAAAAAGCACTTGAGCAAACAGGGAATCGTTTTGAAGCAGAAATCTTAGCACCAGAGCATTTAGAGCCATTAGTTGGTGGCGAGCATCAAGACAAAATATCAGGCTTAAACTTTAGCCTGTCAGACTACCTTGAGCTAACCGATTGGGCAGGGCGAGCCATCAGAGAGGAGAAATCCGGTGCTATTCCCTCAGAACTGGCACCAATCCTTGAGCGGTTGAATATCGACTCGAGAGCCTGGCTTGGTAGTGTAAAAAACTATGGCAAAAACTACACCACAGTCATAGGAACACGGGAAGGTATTAAGCAGTTTACTCAAGCCATAGGCAGAGGCAGAAAGTGGTTCTGCACGAATGGGTATTCGTTGCAGATCTATCAGACATCACCTGCCTGATATCCTTCAAACCCAGCCTGGGTCATACATGCCAATAAAATAGTTTTGGCAGGAAGTTTCTTGCTCCTTGTTCGGAAAATCCATACCTATATCACTCAACTAGATGGCGATCATCGACAAAACCTCCTGAATTAGTCGATTGGGACCATTGTTTTTCCAACAGAAATAAATGGAAATGGGGAGTTGGCTTTTTCCTCCCAAATGATGCCTGTCCTCACTTCCCCTGATTTTCGTTTTTGGCCCTGCTGATAATTACTTAGGACCGATAAACACATTCGTTATAAGTCTTTATCTGAAACAGATAAGTGGCTAACTCAACTATACTCGACCCATACTGACTTTGCTTGAACCGTCACGATAGAACAACAATCATTGGGGACAATGGATGAGATCGATCAACGGCCTGTTACCTCTCCTGTTTATCACCACACTTATCACCGCCTGCAAAGAGGCTCCGCAAGAAGATAACCAAACATCCGGCCATGGGAATAGCAAAGGCTCGCAAGCCACCTCTGTCGAGATGGTCGAACGCCGACACGCCCAACCCGTCAGCGTCAACTATCCGGAGACCGGAGTCGATGTGGGCTGGGGCTGGGACTCTGAAGAGGGTATCCCTCAAGCCAATGTCTGTATCGAATACTCCATCGAAGAGGACAAGGGCCAGACCAAATATATGACCATGCAGGAAATCACCGACAGCAGTGAACTGATGTCGAGCATGAACATCTCCGCCGCCGCATCGGTCAAGACAGTCGCCTACAAGGCCAGTGGCAGCGCCAAGTTCGCCAAGAGCAGCAAGATCAACAGCTTCAACTCCAACTTCGTATTGAATGTATCTGTTGATAATGGCGTACGCTATGCCACCCCGCTTATTCCCGGCAGCCGGGGAGAGATTATTGATCCTGAGACGAAGAAGCAGCTGCCTGACGCCGGTGCCATCCGACTGACTTCCGAAGCCCTGCGCCTGGCCAAACAACGGGATCTGACAAAGTTCCTCAACCACTGCGGCGATGCCTATGTCGCGGCCCTCTATGGTGGCGCAAGATTGACTGCGTTGATCACGGTCAGTAACAGTTCCAAAGAGGAAAAGAAGACGGCTTCAACAAGCTTTTCCGGCTCAGGCTGGGGCGCAAACGTAAAGGCCAGCGCCAGTGGGGCCAGTACGGCCAAGGTCGCCAGCAGCCGGGTCAGCATGCGTTTCTATCAATCGGGCGGCAGGAAAGATGAGATCCCGATCAGCAAGGAGGATCTGCTTGGTAAATTGAAGACCATCACCACAGAGGCGAGTGACTTCCCCGCCTACTACCGCCTTACCCTGATGCCCTACACCGCTCTCTCCAACTGGCCCGACCGGGTGATCGAGCTCGATCTCTCGGAACAGGATCTGTTGGCGGATCTCTGGGCCAAGTACGCCACCCTGTATGAAGACATCGAGTATATCTTGCAGAACACGCAGAAGTTTCAGGCCTTAAGTAAGGAGGGTACTTACGCAGCAGTAGACTACTCGCGTATTGAGGCGTTGAAAGTGGTGCAGGATCAGGTACACAAGACTCTGCTACTACTGCGGGACGAGGCCGTCCAGTGCAGTGTGCCGGAAGCTCCCTGTGGCTTCTCATTGGCAGACTACCTCTCTCCCTACGCCTATCGTATCGAGTTGCCGATCCCAATTGACACCAATTCAGATAATGAAAACTGCCCCTGTTCCATCGTCTCCCCGGAAAAGGATAGCGACAAAAATATCGCCGCCCTGGTGGATTACTATATTCGCGAGCCGGTGAAGAACAGCTGCAAGAACAATCCTGTCGCCAGGGATTGCCTGAGCAATGCGGAGATCGACCGCTGGCTGAAGCGCGTGGGAAAAGAGTCCATTGCCCTGCCTGATGGACAGAGTGCAGAGAAACTGATCGCCTTAGCTAAAGAGAAAAAAACCGAATTTGACTGGCTGGATGTCATCGACGGCCCACCTCATGCCTGGGTCGATCCCACGAAAATCCCAGAGGGTCAATCTGCACTGGATACGTTGTTGGAGCTATTGAAAAACTAATTATCGGGGTCAGAGCCCTTTAATCAAGAGCCCTTTAATCATTTTAAAGCTGGCTTTGTATGGCGCAATGTTGGCGATCCTGTTTCGAAGCGCAGCCCATTTTTTATTTTCTAAACAATCAGAACAAGATCTGATCATCGGAAAATGAGAATCGTTACAGATAGCTTCTGAAGTGCCTTTAAATCTCCCTGCATCCCGTATAAGAATTCTACGATTTGTTGGTGCAATTAAACGAGGTTATATTATACTGCTAGATGCAAGGGAGCCTAAGGAAATCAGGGTGTTGCAACATTATTAACCAATAGTCGCTACCTGCGTTCTGAGTTCATGGTGGCGCCTGACGCCAAACAGAGGCCAACATGACTATCAATCCGTTACCAGAGCATTCGCTTGGTCTCCGTGAACTGCTGAAAAAAGGGCTCGCATCAAGTGTAATCAGCCTGTTCACAGCTGTTTTTCTGGTCGTTTTCCCCACTCTAACGGCAGCGGATTCTTCCGCCAAAGCCTATGATCTGGATCAGGCAATCGCCGTGGCCTTGGAAAACAATCGCCTGAGGACCATATCCCAACAATCCATGCAGATCGCCGAGGAGCAGTACCAACAGGCTAAGTCCACCTACTGGCCGGGCCTCAGTCTGAACGCCAGCTTTCAAAGGCGGGACGAAAACGCCAATTTTGAGTACCCCGCACAGCGTTTCGATCTGATGCCGGGTATGCTGCCGCCGGTGGATATACCCACCCAGGAGATCGATATCCTGGGACGGGATACCACCCTCTATTCACTCGATATGAACTACCCCCTCTATACCGGGGGCAAGCGCTCCAGTCTGATCGAACAGGCCAGACTTGGAGTGGACATCGCGGCTCAAGAGGTGCGACGTACCGATCTGCAAGTGGTACAGGATGTGAAACGCTACTTTTATGCAGCCCACTACACCCAGCAGTTGGAGGATCTCGCCGAGGAGATTTCCATCGCCTTCGAGGCCTTACGGGATATCACCCAGGCGTTTTACGAGGGCGGCTCGAATTCGGTCAACAAGCTGGATCTGCTGCAAAGCAAGCTGGCCTACACACTCGCTTCAGCGACCCATGCTGAACTTGCCGCCAAACATGCCTCGGCCCTGGCAGCTCTGGCGTTTGCCATGGGCCTGGATTGGCGTGCAGAGATTCGTCTCAATAATCCGGATTATGCCGTGACCATTCCGCAGGATGCCCTGGAAAACCTGGTTGAGCAGGCGCTGGATTTCAATCCCCAGGCGCAACAGTTGAAGTTGGCTGTCGATGTCTATGAGGCGAAGATCGAGGAGGCAGCCAGCGATCACTACCCCATGGTCGGTCTGATGGCCTCGGTAGGTGGATTTGATAACGATCTGGATGGTGGGCTCGATACGGATGCCAACCGCAACTCCTGGACCCTGGGTATCGGTGTCACAATGAAACTGTTTGAAGGCGGCCGGACCCAACACCGGGTCTCTGCAGCCCGGGTGGGGCGTGACCAGAAGGAGCAACAGCGACTCTTGTTGAATGAGAGTCTGGCTACACAGATCAAACATCTGTTCCTACAGACACATGCGGCAAAACAGCAGATCGAGATCACCCAGACCGCAGTCGAGACGGCCCGGGAGAATCGCGATTTAAGCAGCCGGGCCTATCAAACCGGTGCCGTAAAAACCGAAAAGGTGATCGAGGCCAATCTGATGGATGCGCTGGTACGGGCCAACCACTATCGTGCCAAACACGACCAGGCCCTGCATCTGGCTGAAATCACTTACTTGCTGGGCAGGGAGGCCACTGAGTAAATGTGACCTTTGCGGATTGAAAATGGGATTGAGAAAACCTGCCTGTGGCCTAGTCCTTTGGGCTCTTCTATGGAGTCTTGGGATACCTCTGGGCATCGCCAATGATGACAAGGTTACCATTGTTGCAGGATTGAGTGAGGAATCCCTCTATGATACGAGTATTACCGATGCGAAGATCGTATTCTCCCTAATATTCAATCAAGCGATCAAGGAGTCTGAGGAGCAGTTTGTTCTTGAGATATACAAAACTGATCTGGAAGTGGAAAGGAAGCTGATTGCCGGTGAACTCGATGCTGTATTTACCAATACGATCCACTACCTGGAAATCGAAGAATATTTGAATCCCAAAGGCAGCTATATTATCCAGCATGGTCCAAAGATAAAACCTCAATACTATCTTTTAACCACGCGTAAAAGTGGTATTGACCGTCTTAGTCAGTTGCAAGGGATGAAACTCAGTATTCCCAGAGGACATGCGGTAGGGGAGTTGTTCCTCGACGTGATGTTGTTACGACAGAACCTACCGGTAACTGATCAGTTTTTTTCTGAAATACGCGAGACCCGGGAATCCAACTCCGCGGTGGTCAATCTGTTTTTTGGCAAAGTGGATGCTACCTTGATCACAGACTATGCCTTCAACGTGGCCAGTGAGCTCAATCCGCAACTTACGAAACAGTTGATCGTGATCGGTGTATCAGAACCCCTTGCTCATCAGGTGGTATCGGTACGCCACGATTTTCCACCTGAGCGTATCAAGAATATAGAGCCCTATATTCTCAATGTTCATGAATCCCCCAAGATGAGCCAGGTTTTGAAGACCTTTCGGCTGACTGCAGTAAGAAAGATTAAAAGCAATACCTTGGCAGAAGTTCGTGAGTTGAGTGATGAACATCGGAGCTTGTTAGTCAAATGACCAGTGCTATGAATAAATCAACCATATTCAAACACTTGTTTAAACGAATTGCACTGATCCTGCTTGTGATCAATGTATTGTTTTCCCTGGTTTTGCTGCCGATCTATCAAGATAAACTGATCAAAATGATCGCCAGTCAGGGCGATACATTCGCCAACTCTACGATTGCCGCGTGTGGGGAGGCGCTGTATACGGAGGATTACAGTTTTATCATTTCATACATCAATAAAGTCCTCAACAATACGCCTGAAGTGCTATTCATTAGTTTCTCATCTCACCAAGGTGAGATCATTGAGTTGACGTCGGAAGGTTGGTCACTGAAACAAGCTACAAATCGTGACGTACTGAACTTGCAACGCACTCAAGACTCACACTTGATCGATCATGTAGAGAATATTGATAAAGGGGTTATAAAGAGCGGATTTGTGTTTTCCAAACCAATTATAATCAGCGGCTATGACTGGGGCGACTTTACAATTGGTTTATCTGATTCAGAGTATCAATCGCTGCTTTCCAGCTATTTCAGAAATGTCCTGTTATTCAGTCTGATGTTGGTTGCTATCACCCTGCTGCTGCTGCATGGCAGTTCATTGAGCCTGTCTCAGCAGTTAACAAAGCTCAGGGAAACTGCATCGCAACTGGCAAAAGGTAATCTGTTAGCCCGTGCGCCAACAGATGCCATCGGTGAAATCAGTCTATTGGCCAATACATTGAACGGCATGGCAATCAGCCTGGATGAGAATACCCGGCATCTGAGGCGGCTCGCACGACTTGTCCAGGATACCAATGACGCGATTGCAATATTCGATGACACCAGCAAAGTCATCTATGTAAATTCTGCGTTGACCAATTTTTTTGGGAAAGATGCCAATGATTTCAAAGGAATGAATCTCTCGAAATTTTTCGTACACCTAAAGATCGGTCGAAGCAAACAAAAAGAGCTGCAGAATGAACTCTCAGGCAGTGATTTTCATGACTGTACAACCGATTTGACATTCAAAATATCAAGTGAAAAAACCTACCATCTGACCATGCGGATCGAGAAGTTTGATCTGCATGAAGTGGAATCCGGTGGCTTCTTCATCATTCTCTCGGATATTACAAGAAGAAAGCAACTTGAACAGGAGCTGGAGACCCTGGCGTATATCGATAAACTGACTCAGCTTCCAAATCGTCGTTACTTTATGGATCGTATGAATGAGGCGGTCGAAGAAGCGGAAATGTTCAATACGGCTTTTACATTGATATTTCTGGATGTGGACAATTTCAAGATTATCAATGATTCACTGGGTCATGAAGTGGGCGACCAGGTGCTGGCGGATGTGGGCTGGAGAATGCAGGATTCCTTGAGAACCGACGATACCATATGTCGTCTCGGTGGCGATGAGTTTACTGCCATTATTCGCGGTGCCAACGATTATGACGCGATCAGTCGCTTGTGTGACACCATACTGACCAAGTTCAGTATGCCAGTCTATATCCATGATCATGAGCTGAGGACCAGCGCCAGCATAGGCATTGTGACCTTTCCGAATGACGGTATGACCACCAAAGAGTTGATCAAAAATGCCGATATGGCCATGTATGCTGCGAAAAAGAGCGGTAGAAACTGCTATCGTTTCTTCTCTGAGGAAATGCATGAAAACATGCGTGATTATCTTGATATAGAGAGTGCGCTCAGAAAATCGATTAACGATATGGGTCTCTATCTTGTCTACCAGCCATTTGTTGATGAAAGAACGAATGACATTAAGCATTGTGAAGCCTTACTTAGATGGAAGCATCCTGAGCGGGGGATGATACCACCAGGGAGGTTTATTCCAATAGCCGAACAATCCGGACTGATACGTTCTATCGGTGATTGGGTATTTGATCAAGTCTGCAGACAGATTCAGGAATGGGACACCAGTATCACTGTCTCGGTCAATGTTTCGGGCGCGGAGCTGGTTAATACCAATTATGCAGAGAGACTGCGAGAGAAATTGGTTGATTATGATATAGATGCTCATCAAATACAGTTGGAATTTACCGAGCATGTACTGGTAAGTGAGGAAGGAAAAAATCTGCCGATGTTGAATCAACTCAAACGCATGGGTTTTCAACTGGCGTTGGATGATTTCGGAACCGGTTTTTCTTCATTGAGTTATATCTCAGAACTACCGATTGATGTGATCAAACTTGATAAGACCTTTATCAATCGTGTGCCAGATGACAAGCGAACTGTTGCCGTGGTGAAATCGATCATATCGTTAGCCCATAGTTTGGATATTACCACTGTGGGTGAAGGTGTAGAGCAGAAAAAACAGATGGAGTGGTTGAGGTCGGAGGGTTGTCATCTCATACAAGGTTATTACTACCATAAACCGATGATTGCGAGTGCATTTTATAATTTGGTCAGCCGAGGTGTGACTCAAGCCGTTGTGACTGATATCAAAGCGAAAAAATGAGTTGAGGAGTATACGGTCCTGACTTTTTTATTAACTTGTTATAGCTGACTTAAGGCATAGGGCTGATAAAGAGAACAGATTAGCTGAATAAATATGCAACTGAAAAGTATATTAAAAAGCATTGTAGGCGTAACATTCATACTGATACAGGGATTATCTCTGGTCAATGGCAGTGAGCGGAATGCGACTATCCTGGCAGGTATCAGTAAAGATACACTTTATGATATTAGTGTGGCCGATGCGAAAATAGCATTCGCCTTGGTACTTAATGATGTCCTGAAAGAGTCTGGTGAGTTTGTTGCGCTTGATGTCTTTCAAAATAAACTGGAGGTTGAAAAGAAACTACTGAAAGGTGATCTCGATGCTGTATTTACCAATACACTCCAATATCTGGAGTTGGAAGAGCATCTGAACTCTAACGGTACTTACATCATTCAGCACGGCCCCAATATAAAACCAAAATTTTATCTGATTACAAGACGTAATGCCGGAAGAGACAGCCTGGATGAACTGAGAGGTAAAAAATCAGTATTCCAAAAGGGTATGCCGTTGGGAATATGTTCTTGGATGTACTACTGATGCGCCAAAATCATCCTGTCTCGAAACGTTTTTTTTCTGAAATTCGTGAAGCTAGCGACTCCAATTCCTCATTGGTCAATCTTTTTTTTGGTAAAGTCGATGCCGCTCTTGTAACCGACTTTTCATACGAAGTGGCCTGTGAACTCAATCCTCAGATGCGGAAGCAATTGACTATTATTCAAGTATCTGAGCCTCTGATACATCAGGTTGTTGCTGTAAGAGATGATTTTTCTCAGTCTAAACTCGATAAAATTGAACCCTATTTTCTAAATACTCAACGTTCACCTAACTTGGCTCAATCAATGAGCTTGTTTCGTATATCAGCAATCAAGAAATTAACCGGAAATTACCTGACTGAGGTTCGAAAATTACGTCATGAATTTAATCATTTACATCACAGAACAAACAGTTCCGCCACTCACTAATATATCTGAGAAAGGGTTTTAAGGAGTTTACCGACAATAAAAAAATGAAAGAGGCTGTGTTAACTAATATTCAAATTCAAATCTACAACGAAGGGATGTTGATTGTATAGTTCAACATATGACGCATGATGGTTGTTAGAAAAAACACTACTGGTTGGCCTTGTAAAGGTCATTGGTTTGTTGCTCCATTTATCGTAATAGTCCTGTTGCTGGCTTTATGCCCACTCTTTGTTGTACAAGCGGAAAAATTACCTGACCGGTATACTCACACGCCAGAGAATGGATACTTCGGCAGAATGTCAAAAGTCCTATTCGATGCCAATGTTACGGACACCACAATTGCGACGGATATGATCATCCGGGAAGTTTTCGGCACGATGGGTATGAGATCAGAAATAGTCGTTTATGAGGATAAGGATAAGCTGACTAATGATCTGGCTAATAATCGAATCGATGCGATATTTATCAATACGATAGACTTTCTTGATATGCAGCATTTGATTGATATGGAAAGGCTTTATACCTTGATCTACGGGGATCGTGTTGAACAGGCAGTGTTACTTCTTGTTAGAAAATCTGACGAACTCGATATGATATCGGATCTACGTGGGAAAACCGTATCGATACCGGCAGGACATTTCCTGGGAAGAACCTATCTTGAGGTACTGCTAATGGAAAATGGCTTCCCGCCAATAGAAAAATATTTCGCCAATGTTCAAGAGACGATCGATACCAATAGCGCTATTGTGGATCTTTTCTTTAATAAGACAGATGCTGCTCTTGTTTCAGACATAGCATTCGAACTTGCTGCGGAGCTGAATCCCCGTATAAAAACCAGTCTGAAACCCCTGGCGGTATCGCAGGATATGATACCTCAGATCATCGGTCTGAATAAAAATATCTCGGAGCAAAATAGGGCAAGAATCGATGAAATCATGGGTAAATCTCATGAAAACAGAAGAATACAACATCTGCTATCACTATTTCGGGCTAATAAATTCATTAAGCTAAAACAATCTGATATCGGTTCAACAAAACAGCTAATCGATCGATATAACTATTTAACTCAATCCAGATAGCCATAACACTCTATCTTGAATGCATGTGATTCATGAAAATAAAATCTCATAGCGTGATCCTGTTGTTACTGCTTTTAAGTGGCATCATGGCTATTCATTCAGCCCGGGCTCAAAGTGATCCCTATGATAGAGATACAGCATTTATCGGTATCATGTCCCGCCTGTTTTATGCGACACACAGCACGGATTCGCGAATTGCCACTGAGATGACATTTATTGAGTTCATGAAAAACATCGACAAAGCGTGTGAATTCACGAATTTTGATGATCCATTAAATGTGGTTACTCAAATGCGCAAAGATAATCTCGATGCAATACTGGCTAATCCTGTGGATTATCTGAAAATAGAGCAACAGATTGATGAAGATCATCACTACTCCCTACTGTTTGGTGATCGATTGAAGCAAAGAGTAATCCTATTAGTCAGAAAATCTGACAATATCAACTCCCTTTCACAACTGGCAAATAAAACATTAGCCTTTCCCTATGGCCATCACCTAGGAAAAATGTTTCTTGATATGAGTCTGCTGGAGCGAAATCTGCCGCAAGCTACAGATCATTTTTCGGAAATTCAAAATATTGAAAGTCTCAATGACGCCATTATTAATCTTTTTTTCAATAAGGTGGACTCGGCACTGGTTACAGATGTGGCTTTTGAGCTTGCACAGGAGCTCAATCCGCAGATTCGCCATTCTGTCGTACCCTTGATCGTATCCGAACCCATGATTCAAATTGTAATAGGTATTAATAAGCGTGTGCCGTCAAGTTTCAAACAGCGTGTGGATCAGATGGCAAGTAATTTGGATCAATATCCAAGAACGCTACACCTTCTATCAATGTTCAAATCCAAGCGAGTGATAAAAATATCTGCATCGGAACTCGAAAAAATTCGCAAAATAGTATGGAAATATGAAAGCCTGTCAAAAAAGCAGAGGAACAAAATAGATGACGCTTCCGAACGGCTTTAACCGCATATAATCTCTAACTTTTTATCCCTGAGCTCTACACTGCAGGTATCGAATTCCGGACAATTGGTTCAGTGCGTAATCCCCATGCTAGGCGCTCAGTAACATAAAAGATGAGATCAATAGGCTGGTGTCCAATGGGATGTCTACAGGATAGTGAAATTATTTCATCGATGAAAACTATTTGAACGCAAACATCAATGAAGAATTGAAGTATAAAATTACCTGTAGGCGAGTGAATAAGGATTGTTTTCTATTCTCATGAAACCTTGATTCGTACAACTCTCATCACATCCATATCGATTCCGGCCACACTTTCCGTGTCTGAATAGTAGCTGAGGTTGACCCGTTGTCCTGCGAGGCTTTTGTAGCGCTTTTTTCTTTTGTACTTGAATGGCACGTCCGTGCCTTCAATCAACAGGGTATTGACAATCCAGTCACCGCTCTCTCTCTGAACATGTGACGTCACTTTCTTCATTTCAGAGTGGGTCAGGTCCCGGTGGGTTTTCAATAGATCATCGACTGGTGATTTCATTCTATCCTCACGCTTTGCTGAGGATACGATTATATCGCAACAATAAATAAAATAGGATATTTGAGGTTGCTCAGATTACGTCAGTAGTCAGATAGGTTAGAGATTGTATCACTAGGGTGCTCCGGATACCGGTATTCGCCTTGATCACGGGGTGCGGTATTAACTGGTTAGTATGAGCGCAGGTTTCGTAAATTCGGGTTTCATCATGAATAGTGAGATCCTCAGTTCAGCATTGAGCTTGCAACTGATGAGGGGTAGTGTTGTTTCAGGAATATAAGCATCATCAAGGATGCCGTGTCATTGATGTGGATGTGCTTGGTAAGCGGTGCGCATCTGACTCGTGCCATGGTCTTTAGTGAAGGATTTCAGTTAGGGAAGTATGAATAAGTCTCAAATAAGACTAGTGACCATGTGGTCAGTTCTTCTACTTTTTGTCATCTTTATTTTTGTTGATCATGTGATGACGCTAGACATGCGGATTGGGCGAAGTGGCCTTTGCTGCTGCTTTTCATTGCCTATGGACTCTCGCAGGGTATCGAATTCCATAACTCACCTGGTACCTGGTTACTCTGGGGTTTTGTACCTTTGCTGTTACCGCTATTTGTTGTCTCGGAATACCAGAGATTCAAGCGGTTGGGGCGTGAGTCTGATGAATTGTCGCAACCTGGCAGGAAATAACCCTATTATTTTTCCACTCTCTCTCTGGTCTTAGTCAAACAAATACCGCTGGATCTTCAGGTATACTAAAACACAGTATTACACTAGGATATTTTCTATCGGTCATCCCTGGGTTGTTTAAGGGGGGATACTCTGGCCTTTGATACACAAGGCTATCTCAGTTACCTGTCTGCCTGACCGGTGTTTTAAGTGACTGAATGAATTGTCGGTTATTCAATGAAACCCATATTCACAGGAGAACTGAGATGCCCCAGCGTTGGTTACAGATCAAAGGTGACCCCTCGGTAAGAGAGTTTCTGTTTCATCAGACAAGAAAAACAAGTTTGTTTGATGAACATCTTGTGCGCATTCACTACATCATTCACACCATGTGCACCAAGAAGGGCGCATTTCATGTGAAAGCGCACTACTCATCATCCCAGTTGACCTGCTGGTTTTATGACGATCCCTATAACTACAAGGTTTATGTCAAGGAAGAGGTCCTTGAGCCTGGATTTCTCGATAGTTTTCCCGATCTGAGTTACGAGGGGAGAAAGCCCTGTGGGAGCCCTCAGCAGATGCTGCTAATACTCGATGAGTTCAAGCGGTTGCGCTTCACCGATGAGCAGATCTATCTGCGCAGTGCCTCGGTCAATCGACTCAACGGCTTGATCGGTATGAACTTCTCCTGTGATGGAAGTCACTACATCGAGCATGACGAGTTTTTTCGGCGACTGCTAGAATTCGGGGTGGTTGAGCAGGAGGCTCAGGCGATCTGTTCCTTGTCAGGGAATTGAATTGGCCGCTCATGGACGCTAACCACCGCAAATAGACGCGAAGGGTTTTGCTGGATAGCCAAACGGGTGTCTGCTCAGTCCGGGCATGTCTGGTGAGTTGATCATCTATTCTGATTAACGATTTTTTAGCGGTGTTTCGTGTCCATTTGAAGCGAATAAACCACACCCCACCCAACTCAGTCGAAAATCGCAGCTCAGAGGGGATTGTGCTATAAACCGGTGCAAGTCCTTACCCCTTTGAGAGTTCTGCATGTTGAGTTTTTACGACGAAATCGAGCTGCCCACCGGGAAATCGTTTGAAGTGATCGATATCACCGATCAAATCAACCGCATCGTTGAGCGGTCGGCGCTAAAAGAGGGATTGGTCACAATCACTTCTCTGCATACCACCTGTGCCTTGGCGGTCAACGAGAATGAGGAGCGGCTGTTCGATGATATTCGTAACTACTTTTTAACCATTGCGCCGGAAGATCAACCCTACAAACACAATGATCTGCATCTGCGGGTGAATATTCCACCGGACGAGCCAGAGAATGCCCATGCCCATCTGATCGCCATGATGATTGGTAACAGTGAAACTGTCATGGTGCACAACGGCAGTCTGGTATTGGGAAGATATCAGTCTGTATTGATGCTTGAGATGGATGGGCCGCGACAGCGGAAGTGTGCGGTTCAGGTGGTGGGTAGATCCTGACAGATCTTGATATCAACAGTTGAACCTGCAGACGTTGGTTGAAATGAACGCCTCGTAGGCTTCCCCGGACTCCAGCCATTTCTGCAGTGCTTCATCCATTTGGGGTTGAGTCATACCTTCAGGCACTTCGCAATGAATTCCATAAGGGTGACGCGGTTCACTCCTTGGCTCAGCAATCACTCTGTTGTCATCAACGAACAGTGTGTAGTCAGGCATTTTACCGGGTGGGGCACAAAAGGCTCTTGTTCCCAACTCGTTGATCAGTTCGGTCGCCTGGGCGTTGAATTCATCCCGGCTTGGTGGTGTCTGACTCATCTGTTCATCCTGCAATTATCCCGTTTCAGGGAACTCTACCACAGGCGTCTTTAGCGGATGGTGTTGAGAGTTGATTTTCAACCCCACCACCAGGCAGAACTCTCCGGTGGCGGGGTTTGGAGACGATAACGATCGGCTCGATATCAGCATTCAGGTCTAATCATCATCCCGAACCCGAACTACCACTTTGGCTACCGGACCATCCCAACTGTGAACCCGTGCATCCAGGTCGCTGTGGCCGCCGAAGGGGTCGTTATCGCCAATATTGCCACGATGGATATGGACAGTCGGATTGTGGTCAGGTCCAGCTGTCGCAACTGCCCCGCTGCCTGCATTACCACCCGGATCCGCTGGAATACCGGGGGTGTTGGGCGCGCCGCCGCCGTTGATGATCTCATCATTGGCCTCGGTGCCGGCGTCATAGGCATGCAGATAGTAGGTGTAGGTACCCTTTCGTTTGGGGATTCTCATGCTGTCCAGACCGACAAATCCGTCATTGGTCGGCAGCAGCATGGCAACGATGGAGAGGAAGCGCTTTTTCTTGCCGAATTCGTAGAAATCCGCGGTTGCTGAGGCACCGGGTGCCAGCAGGCCGCCGGCCGGGTTATCCACATAGTCATTGCCGCTGGCATCCAGGTCCGCGATCAGGCCGCTGGTATCACCACCTTCCGCCATTGCCTGCAGATTGGCTGAAGCCGCTTCGCTGAGCTCAAACAGGTCGGCATGACGGTCGTGTTTGGCGACCAGCAGGGGGGTGAAATAGATGGCGTTGGTCAGGTTGGTGATCTCCACGCTGAGGGTGCGGTCATCTGCCAGGGATGTGGTTCCATACAGCATGCTCGCTGATACCAGCAGGCTGGTTAAGGTCTTTTTCATGGTTAATTCTCCTTTAGGTATAAGACAGCGCAGTCCCAAGGGGTCGAGTGAAAGCTGAAACAGATTGGTTGGGCCTGCGCTGTAATGAGGAGTCTGGGCTTTGAGTCTCCCGGCAGGATCACGAAAACATCACGAATAGGTCACAAACCGCTGGGTAGGATTGCTTGATGTTCTGAAGGGCGGCCTCTGATACAATAACCGGTTCACTTTGGACAAAACCAATAGAAGTTTCCATGTCGTTGAACACCACAGAAGAAATCATTGAAGACCTGAAGCAGGGCAAAATGGTCATCATCATGGACGATGAGGATCGGGAAAACGAGGGTGACCTCGTGATGGCTGCCGAGGCGGTGACCCCGGATGCGATCAATTTCATGGCCCGCTATGGTCGCGGATTGATCTGCCTGACCCTGACCAAAGAGCACTGCAGTCAGCTGCGCCTGCCGTTGATGGTCACCACCGACGATGAGTTGGCGGCGACCAATTTCACGGTCTCAATCGAGGCCGCCGAGGGCGTTACCACCGGGATCTCCGCAGCAGACCGCTCCACCACCGTGCTGGCCGCCGTGGCGCCGGATGCCAAGCCCCAGGATCTGGTTCAGCCCGGACATATCTTCCCCTTAATGGCGCAGCCTGGTGGTGTTCTGGTACGCGCCGGCCATACCGAGGCGGGCTGCGACCTGGCCAGACTGGCCGGTCTCTCTCCAGCCTCGGTGATCGTGGAGATCCTCAATGAGGATGGCACCATGGCCCGCCGCGCCGATCTGGAAAAGTTCGCCGCCGACCACGATTTGAAGATGGGCACCATCGCCGATCTGATCCAGTACCGGGTGCAGAATGAGACCACCATCGAGCGGGTGAGTGAGTGCCATTTCCCAACCGAATTCGGCGATTTTCGTCTGGTTGCTTATCAAGATATGGTGGACAACGATCTCCATCTGGCTCTGGTCAAAGGCCACCCCAGTGCAGATCGACCGACCCTGGTGCGAGTGCACATGCAGAACAGTTTGTGTGATCTGTTCGAGGCCAAGGTCAGCGAGTGCGGATGGCCGCTGCGTCATGCCATGAGCTACATCAGCAAGCAGGATGAAGGGGTGATCGTGGTGCTGCGAAATCACGATACCGCCCGGGAGATCGTACAGCGGATGATGGAGTTCCATACTCAAAGCAGCGGTCATGAGAATTACCACAAAAAGGACAACAGCAAAGAGCTGCGTACCTATGGTGTGGGGGCGCAGATACTCTCCGATCTGGGGGTCAGGAAAATGCGTGTATTGAGTGCGCCGAAGAGTATCCACGCCCTATCCGGATTCGATATGGAAGTCACCGAATATGTGGAAACAGAGTAGGCTTCGCGCTGAGTTGCATCTGAATCGACGGATTCAGGTAATATTGAGTTCAATTGGTTACTAATCAGGAATAACAGAATGACGATCAAGACAATCGAAGGGGCAATGACTGTCGACAATGCACGCTTTTGCCTGGTGGTGGCGCGCTTTAACAGCTTCATTGTTGAGAGTCTGCTGGATGGGGCGATCGATACCCTGAAGCGCCATGGGGCCAACGAAGACGATTTGACCCTGGTGCGTCTGCCCGGAGCGTTCGAGATGCCGGTGGCGCTCGACAAGCTTGCGGCGAGCGGTAAATACGATGCCATCATCGCCCTCGGCGCGGTGATTCGCGGCGGTACCCCCCATTTCGATTATGTGGCCGGCGAGTGTGTCAAAGGTATGGCTCAGGTCAGCCTCAAGCACGGTGTACCAATCGCTTTTGGCGTGCTCACGGTGGACACCATCGAGCAGGCCATCGAAAGAGCCGGTACCAAGGCAGGCAACAAGGGGGCAGAAGCCACCCTCTCCGCCATCGAAATGGTCAATCTTCTACGTCAGATCGATTAATGAGCGAAAAACGCAGTCAGGCGAGACGACACGCAGTGCAGGCCATCTACCAGTGGCAAATGGCCGGGCAGGATGTCTCCGATATCGCCAATCAGTTTCTCGAAGAGCAGGAGCTCTCCAGCTTTGAGGTTCCCTATTTTCAGGATCTGCTGCAGGGGGTTCCCTGCAACCTGGGGCAGCTGGATGAGCTGCTCAAACCCTCCCTCGACCGGGCCATCGAAAGTGTCGATCCGGTGGAGCGGGCGATATTGAGAATTGGCGCCTACGAATTGCAGCACAAGATCGAAGTGCCCTATCGGGTGGTGATCAACGAAGCGGTGGAGATGGCCAAGGTGTTTGGCGCCGAGCAGGGGCACAAATTCGTCAACGGTGTGCTTGATCAGGTGGCCAGAAAGGTCCGCGCGGTTGAGATGGATGCCAAATCGAAAGGTTGATATCTGAGCACCGGATTCGTCTCTGGCATCTGCGGTTGGTCAGGCTGATGGCAACCGCAAATGGACGCCAATCACCACAAAGATCCCGCAAATACTAGATTTGGCTATTGTAGTCATTCCGGCGAAGGACTCAATCCATCCACCTGTTATATCTGAATCTTTGTCTGACTCAGCATTAATCAGCGCAAACCATTTGCGTTTGTTCGTGGACTGAATCAGATCATCATTCCAGCACTGTGTTTAATTATGTTGGTATCCGAATGGGCGTGTATGGCCAGCCCCACATTCCTGGGCTCGATCTAAACACGGTGCGTGACATCCTACTGGCAGATTCTCCCTTGGAACCTCCTCCCGATTACCCGGCTGGGAGATCCACTGACTAGGGTTATCTCTTATACACGCATTGTTGTGACTGGATGTACCATTCGAGCTAACAGATTTCATTCGGCAAATAAAGGATGGTTTGCAATGACTGATTCGGCTGGTGGGGTCGGGGGATCTGCAAATGGTGGAATGGGTGGAGGATCAGCGGATGGTGATTCTTCAATTGGAGGTGGTTCCCCGGGAAGTGAAAATAGTCTCGGCTCGCCAACAAACGGGGCTGGATTAGCCGATTCGCCAACGACAGCTGAGACATTGAGCCGCTCTCCTACAACGGCAGATCAACTGAGCTGTTCACTCACAACGGCTGAACAACTCGCAGCTTCAGCAGGCACTTTGGGTCAGGCATTGGATCTGTCCAAGGATGCCAGTCTGGATGTTAGTATCTGTTCAACTCAAGACAAGAGCGTCAATATCGGTCATGTGGAAGCAGAGTATTCAGCGCCGGATGCTGATCTCAATACCGAAAAAGCCAAAGCCCATGCATCGGTTGGTATATCCGGAGAGATCAATATTGCTGATGCTGAAACTGAGATCGGTTTGGGCCGCCTGGGGCAGCTCGATGCTAAAGTAACGGCAGGAACCATCAATGCGCATGGAAAGATCGAAGCAAAAGCAGAGATAAAGGGGCTTACCGATACAAGTGCCAGCTTAAAAGCCAGTGCCGGAGCTGAAGCGATGGCGATTGACGGTCATGCAGGATTTGAGGTGAGTATTACGCCGAAAACAGTCGGGGATACCCTGGGTGGGCTCTATAACAGTTATGTTGATCCGGTAGTCGATTCTGTTGCAGGTCGAGATGTTCCTGAGATTCCGGAAGTGCCGGACAATTTTGATCACGGTGTTGTGATAGGTGGGCATATTGATGGAGGCTACGGCGCCTCACTCAAAGGGAGTGCGGGTATTGAAATTGGTGATGGCAAAGGTGTCAAAGTCAGTGGCAGTTTTAAAGCGGGTCTTGGCCCGGTGGTCGGTGCAGGTGTTACATTCGGTGCGAAATAGACTGAATGCACTGCCCGCATGTGAGATTAATCAGAACGTCAACTTTGAGATATTCTCTCCTTGACCACATCAGATAACAGCCAGACTGATTTGTTCAGAGTTCATAGGAAGGTCATACACGGTCTGTGGCATGCGCGTTGGTGGCTGTTATTGGTAGCCGGTCTATTGGCGATCATCACTGTCTATACGATTCCGATTAGTAACCAGGAAATCGATGTGCCTGCCATGGCGGATCATTGGCTTAGGCTAAAGCTAGCACTTCTTTTCGCACTCTTGGCTTTGCAACTCACGGCATGGTTCATCTCTATTCTGAAGGCACTTTCCATGCATCAGATGAGATGGGTTGTATTGCTTCTGATCATTCCTCCGGCAGCATTTGCCTATCTGATCCGTTACCACTGATCGTATGAACAGCCTCAGACCATGATCAGTTTATGCGAGCAGGGCGACACTCTTCACCTGGGCATAAAGCATCATCCCTTCATGTATCCCCATGCCCATGGCTGAGCGACGGGTAATGCGCGACAGCAGTGTCTGACCATCCTCCAGTTCCAGGCGCACCAGCATCTGGGTCGGGTTGATATCGTGGGTATCGATCACCCGGGCCGGGAGGATGTTTAATATGCTTGTGTCCGAATGGGCACGTATCGCCAGGCTCACGTCCCTGGCCTGGATCTGAACCCGGGCGTGACGTCCGACGGGTAGATCCTCCCTCGGCACTGCCACCCGGTTGCCCTGCAGGGAGATCCAGGTGAGATGGTAGCTGTTGTCATGGGAGCTTACCGTGCCTTCCAGAAACGCCGAGGCATCTCCATAGCCTGAGAGGGGGAGATCGAGGCGGGTCAGCAGGTTGGCCGCATCACCGGATGCAATCACCTTGCCCTGATCCAGCAGTACCATTCTGTCGGCCAGTCTGGCGACCTCGTTGGGGTCATGGGAGACATAGATCGAGGGTATGCCGAACTCGTCGTGCAGGCTCTCCAGGTAGGGGAGAATGAGCTGTTTGGCGCCATGGTCCAGGGCCGACAGGGGCTCATCCATCAATAACAGCTTCGGACTGGTCAGCAAGGCGCGGGCAATCGCCACCCGCTGACGCTCTCCGCCGGAGAGCTTGTGGGTCTCCCGTTTGAGTAGTCCGGCGATGCCGAGTAGCTCCACCACATCGTGAAAGGCAATCAGACGCTGCTTCTCCGCAACCCGGCGCATGCCATACTCCAGATTGCGCCGAACCGAGAGATGGGGAAACAGACTCGCCTCCTGAAACACGTATCCCAGGGCTCGGCGGTGAGGCGGCAGAAAGCGGCGATGATCCTGCCACACCTCCTCGCTGATACGAACCAGCCCCTGTGGAGGGCGCTCCAGCCCGGCAATCGTCCTCAACACACTGGTCTTACCCGAGCCGGAAGAGCCGAACAGGGCGGTGACCCCCACGGCCGGTACGGAGAAGGCCACATCCAGATCGAAATCACCCAGCTGATTGGATATTTGGACCTCGATTTCGCTCATGGACGGTGGCTCCTGGTGTAACGGCCATTGACCAGGTAGAGGGTCATCAGCACCAGGAATGAGAAGGCGAGCATGCCGGCGGCGAGCAGGTGGGCCTGACCATATTCGAGGGACTCCACATGGTCGTAGATCGCCACAGAGAGCACCTTGGTCTCACCGGGGATGTTGCCGCCGATCATCAGAACCACACCGAACTCGCCGATGGTGTGGGCGAAGCAGAGTACCGCAGCGGTAAGGAATCCGGGGCGGGCCAGGGGGATCACGACGGTGAGAAAGCGGTCCCAGGGGGAGGCGCGCAGGGTTGAGGCGACCTCCATCGGCCGGGGTCCGAGGGCTTCGAAGGCATTCTGCAGAGGTTGTACCGCAAATGGCAGGGAGTAGAGGACCGAGGCAAACACCAGACCTTCGAAGGTAAAGGGCAGGGTGCCGATACCCATTGCCTGGGTGAGCTGTCCCACCGGGCCGTCCGGGGCAAGCATGATCAATAGATAGAAACCGAGCACCGTGGGTGGCAGCACCAGGGGCAGGGCCACCACGGCTGCCAGGGCCTGTTTGTACCAGACATGGGTTCTGGCCAGCCACCAGGCGATCGGGGTGCCGATGATCAGCAGCAGCACGGTGGTGGTGCCGGCCAGTTTCAGGGTCAGCCAGACAGGCTGCCAGTCAAAGTCCATAGTCCGCTCCAACAGACGCTGATTGTGATTTATGGTGGATCACCATACCTCGACTCGTGCTGTCTACTCCACCCCGTAGCCATAGGTCTGAATCACCTGTTTTGCCTCGCCGCTCTTGAGAAAATCCAGAAAGGCGTAGGCAGCAGGGTTGTCCCGGCCCTTGTTCAACAAAACCGCTGCCTGATCGATCGGTGCATAGTAGCTCTCCGGGATCTCCCATAAGCTACCGTTTTCCCCCGGCCATGCCTTGATCTGGGCCAAAGCGACAAATCCCGCCTCCGCATTGCCGGTTGCCACGAACTGAAAGGTTTGTGCGATCGAATCGCCTCTCACCAGTCTGGGTCGGGTCCGCTCCAGTATACCGAGATGCTGCATCACCTGTTGTGCCGCCAGGCCATAGGGAGCGGTTTTCGGATTGGCAAGTGCCAGATGGTGGAAATCACCCTCATTGAGATAGCGCTCACCCTGTTCAAACAGGGACTCTTTGAGACTCCAGAGAACCAGTTTTCCCCGGGCGTAGACAAATCCGCTGCCGGTTACCGCGAGGCCTTCCTTTTCCGCCTTTTGCGGCCTTGCGCGATCGGCGGCAAGAAAGACCTCAAACGGTGCCCCATGCTCGATCTGTGAATAGAGTTTGCCAGTGGATCCGTAACTGATTCTGGTGGCATGACCTGTCTGCTGCTCGAAGCGTTTGGCGAGGATGCGGGCCACATCGGTGAAATTGGCGGCGATCGCGATTGTGACCTCTTCAGCCGCCGCGTTGGTGACAGAGAGAAGAATAGTCAGCAGGATGATGGTTAACGGTTTCACAGATCTTCCAGGTCATGATTCGGTACTACATTGGGACCACGATTCGAATCTGTCATTCAGCCGCTGTTGGCGATCGGTAGGGAGCATTCGGTAAGTGGTTCAATCCAACCCTATCGTATTTTGCAATCCAGGTGCCAATATTTTTTTATATTAATTACAATGGGATAGGCTGATGCTTGTCATTTGATGCCTGTCGATAATACGACAATTGTCGGATTTATCTCAGCCGATGAACCGGCTCCAGCTCATCCCGGCCGATTGTCGCTCGGCCTAGAGATCCTCATGCTCGGCTTTAACCTGGCTGTGTCTGAAGCGAAGCACCAGAATCGCGAAGGTCAACATCAGAATCGCGCCGGTGACGGTGAGAATGGTCTCATTGGGCATCTGTTTGATATCGATGGTCAGCAGGCGGGTCAGCGCGGTGATCGCGATGTAGATCAGAAACTGCACCGGCAGTCTGCGGGTCTTGAAATAGATGCCGACCATGGCGCCCAGTTCCAGATAGATGAAAAGCAGCAGGATGTCTTTCAGGGTTGCGTGGCCGTGGCTGACCATCTCCATGTAGGCCACCACGCCGGACCAGACCACCGTGGCTCCGATCACGAACAGGCCGACGATATGGAAGGTCTCTACCAGGATATCCCCCATTTTCTCGATGATCTGGAAGCTCTTTGGTTCACTCATTACTACGGCCTCTTTTTTCTTTTTTTAATTCATCCCCAGAGGGAATCTCGCTTTGTTCTTCTTTCAGTGGAAAGTTACACTGCCTATTATAGGAGACAACTGCTGATTACCAGATGAAGAGCCATAAAGAGACCCCTGAGTTCGCACTGATTAACCAATATTTCAAACAGCTCACCACCCCTCGCCAGGATGTGGTTCTGGGGGTTGGCGACGATGCTGCGTTGCTACAGGTGTCGGAAGAGCGCTTGTTGGTTGTGAGTGTCGATACGATGGTTTCAGGGGTGCACTTTTTTGAGGATGTGGCCGCCGATGCCCTGGGGCATAAGGCACTGGCGGTCAATCTGAGTGACATGGCCGCGATGGGCGCCGAACCCAGCTGGGCCACCCTGGCACTGACCCTGCCGGAGGTGGATGAACAATGGATCGTTGGGTTTTGTCGCGGATTTGCCGGGTTGGCGAATCGATACAACGTCTCTTTGGTGGGAGGCGATACCACCAGAGGTCCACTCAGTGTTACCGTGCAGATCCATGGGATGGTGCCAAAACATCAGGTAATGCGTCGGGATGGTGCGCAGGTCGGGGACGACATCTATGTCACCGGAACCCTGGGGGATGCGGCAATGGGACTGAAATTCCACGAATCCTCAAAAGCTTTGACGGCTGGCCAACAGACCCTGGTAGACCGATTGGAGCGGCCGCAACCGAGAGTGGAGGCGGGCGTTGCACTACGCCACCTGGCCCATAGCGCCATCGACCTCTCCGACGGTCTGCTCGCCGATCTGGGACACATCCTGACACAGAGTGGTGTCGGGGCCAGTCTGCAGCTTGAGCGGTTACCTCTTTCAGCCGAACTGCGTGCGGCCATGGGAGATGATATGGATTGGTCCCGGGTGGTCTCCGCGGGTGATGACTACGAACTCTGCCTGACCCTGCCTGTGACTTGTCGTGAGGCGGTGGCGGCCGTTGCCCGTCAGCTGTCACTGCCGATCAGCCGCGTTGGATGCGTTGAAGCGGAACTGGGGTTGCGTTGTTTCGATAAGCAAGGCAAATCATGGCATCCACCACAATTGGGTTTTGATCACTTCAGTGCCGGCTAACACGATGCCTGTCGAACACGAGGTGTTGGCAAATTGACGATGGATGCCTGATTTACCTATACTGTTTTTTCAGTATCAATCATATGGATAGTGATGGTCAGGCATTGCAATAACCTGAGTTACAGGATTAACGGACTGGTCCAAGTCGAATATCGTGCGTCCGATACAATCAGTTTGACAGCAATCGAAACGACTCATTCGAACCTGCTTTACCCAGCACTCCATTCTCAGACCTTTGGCAAACCTCTCCGTGAACCACTGGTTGGCGTAACCGCACTAATCGATCTTAAACCTGTTGGGCTGATTCTCTGTGAGCTTGATGATAGCGGAACGGCGAGAATCGTCTGTTGGAATGTTCTGCCTCAGTACCGTAAGAAAGGCGTCGGCCACAGGTTGTTGTCACGCCTGGAACAGATGTTCCTGGCGAATGGAATACGAATGCTAAGCCTCTCCATCCGCAGTGATCTAGCCTCATTTCAAGCTGTAAAAGCGATCCTGATCCCGCAAGGGTGGTCTTGTAGTGAGATATTGAGGCTCTATAAAGTTACCAAAAGCAGTTACCGTAAACCACTATGGTTTGACCGTGTGCCTCTTCGGAATGGGTATTCGCTGTTTCCGTGGCATGAGCTCCGGCCGACAGAAAAAGCACAAATCGTTGCAAGACAACAAGTCGACAACTGGTTTCCCAGCGAGCTGAACCCGTTTCAGGAGGAATCCACCATAGAGTGGTCAAACAGCCTCGGGTTACGATATCAGGATGAGGTCATTGGCTGGATGATTACCCATAGAGTGGCAGCCGGTGTTACTCAATATACCGTTCTGTTTGTGGCGGCAGAACATAGACCCCGGGCAACAGGTATTGCCTTGATTGCTGAGTCTGTTAGACGACATTTGGCTGCTGGTGGAAGTCGTGCAATCTTTCAGGTGCGTTCAGATAATCAGCTTTTTTTAAGGTTTGTTGAGCGCCGCTTCAACTCAATACTCTCATCAACAGCGAAACGCATGCAATTTAATAAGGAACTTTGATCAGATGATGGACAGACAAAACAGGGACGCAAAAGCACAGACAAAAGAGACATCAGTGCGCCAGGAAACTGCTGAGTATCAACCAACCTCTCTGTTCGATTCTTTTGTCTCATTAAGAAGGTTGAGCCTTGGTATGGTGTTGGTCATCCTGTTTGGCTGTAATGGCGGCTCCTCAAACAGTGGAGTGGACAATGGATCTGGGGATGAAGACCCCATCGATGAGGATCCAGTCGGGGACGATCCTGTAGAAGACGAACCGGAGCCAATCGAGGTTGTCGGTATCTCTTTGGGAGAGGTTAGTGGCCTTGTTAAAGCTGTGATGGCAATGGATGCGGATATGGATGGTGACCTGGATATCATCGCCACCTCAACAAATCGAGCCTTTATCTACGAGAATGTTTCACTGACACCTACCCCTGAATTTTCCGGGCCGGTACGTTGTGCTGTGTTTTCCCAGAATAGCAACTACCGCATCATGGTCGATATGAACCGTGATGGTGACCTCGATGCGATTACAACGGTTGCCGGAAATTATTCAACTAATCCTGAAGTGGTCTATGAAGCCAATCTCGGCAGCAATGAATATCCGGAATTCAAAACCAGTGATCTATTGTCGAAAAACGAATGTTCCGGTGACTGGATTCGATCAGATATGTCCGATGATGCTGTCTATACAGCACTGGCGGATATCGATGCCGATGGGGATCTGGATCTGTTTATCGGGCAAAAGGGTGGCGATATGGTTACTGCTCATATTGGCTATTGTGAGAATACCGGAACTGCTAGCTCACCCTCATTTGCAAAAGCAACCAGGCCGAATCCTTTCGGTTTATGGGCCTCATCTCATAGTTCAAACTTTTTAACTTTCGGCGATATGGATAACGATGGCGACCTGGATGCCTGGGTGAATTATGATGGCGCATCAGTAAGCTATCAGGGAAACTACACGATTTATGAAAATACCGGTACAGCTCAATCCGCTTCCTTTCATCGTGTTGCGACCGAAACGGAAGGGAGACATGGATTCCCGGAACAGGGCTGTCAACACCCGGCTTTTGCCGATTTCAACGGGGATGGCGATCTCGAAGGGATATGCGCCGATGGTATGGATGTAAAGTATTTCAATAATAGTCAGTAACACCAATTCCGGGTTTGTCTGTTAGGGCCTATTGGATTCGTGTTAACAGGCCCTAGTGCGATATATCAAGCTTGGATCAAACGCACTACCCATTCGTCATCTCAAACGATTTGCGAATAAAAGCCAGGGTTTTAGCCTGTTCAAAGTAGTTGGTATGAATGACCTTGCTCTGGGTACCGTAGTCGAGAATTTGTGAGCTTGGGATGATCAATTCGTCAGTCATATCGGTCATGGATAGGGTGTCGACAACCAGATCGTTTTTACCTTCGAACAGCATGTCCGTACCGATATCGGCAAGCTTCATCTTCAGCTTTCCTTTGCGAAATACTTTCCAGAATTTCCAACCGACTTTCTCACTTTCAAAATCGGACACAATAAAAAAATAGTCTCGATCGGCGCGGGGGTTGGCGTAACTTCGCAAGCTCAGCAGTTCATAGTTGTTGCCGACCCGGGATTGTCCGGCGAGTCCGGGAACGATGGCCACAACCGCATCGGCCAAGGGTGTTTTGCCGGCGACGCGCAATATCGAGGTTATGATCTGAAACATACCGGTGGCAAACATCATCAGCGGTACCGCAGCACTGACCTTGGTGAGTACATTGCCGATGTTGTAGGCCATATCGAGAGCACCGCGGATGTTTGCCGGGGAGGCCAGCCCGGTGCCGGCCAACGGTGATCCGGAAAATGCCACCCGCCTTTTACCACGCCCCCGGTCCAAGGCTTCGACCCACCAGCGTGTTACCACACCGCCCCGGCTGTGGCTGATGACATCCACATCGGCGCTTGTATTGCCCATCGCCAGTGCGAGACTGTGGGCGTTCACAAAAGGGCTCTTCGATAAAGTGGCATGGTCGAAGGTGAGTATCTGGTCATATTGTCGGCTTGCCCAGCGCAGAAATTCATCACCGGCCTTGAAGCCTCTTCTGTCGATCTGGTCAAAGTAGGCATCCGACTTGCTGAAGGTACCGTGTACGAACAGCAATATTTTTTTACCTTTGCCCAGGGGTTTGATGTCTGTTCCGTCTCCGACGATTTTGCCGTTCCGCCATTCGCGCAAACCGCGATCGGGGGTTAATTTATCGTCGAGCAGGGCCACTGCCTGGGTGACCTGGTTATAGGGCAAGAGTGACATCGGGCGTTCCAGTTTGACCTGCTCTCTGCCGGTTACTTTACGTGGGCGTCCCCGTCGTTTGGGTGAAACCGGGGTCAGTGGATGCTCTTCAAGGCTCAGGGCTTCACCACCGACATCCAGCACACGCATTTTGGTCATTTGTAAGGCCGCCTTTTTCGCACCGGCACGGCGAGGGCCCGGCCGCCCGAGTGAGTCGGCTGCTTTCAGAGTGTCGGGATCCGGCGAGAGATTCAATTCCTCGAGCGCTCGATCCAGATGCTTGCTGTTTACACGAATTTCATCTGTCATGACATTTGATTATTAATGGGTAGTGGGGTGGCGCCTTGGGGATCGCTTCTGGCACGGCGCACATCGATCAGAAATTGGAACCGGTCGGGATCGCTGAGTGACTCGATGCCTGCATCGCAAGCGGCAAAAAAACCGCTATTGGATGTCAACAGGGTACTTTCGAGGGGTACCAGGTGCCCAGCGGAGACAAAGGCGTAAATACGCTCCAGGTGGGCTTTGGAATACATCCAGGACGGTGTGCCCATATCCTCAGTCAACTCGTCAGCATCTGTCTCACCGTCCGGGTAGTCACCTTGAACAAAGTAATCCGCCTGCTGCGGACTGCGCCAGTAGCCTGGAAAAGCGTGACCTTCGATCAGGAACAGTACCGGATGGATTTCAATGTACTCCAGGCAGGCGGCCAGCAACAAAGTCAGATCAATGCAGGTACCATGAGAGCGTCGCAGTACCTCCGATGGACTGCGTACCCTTTGTGCCTTGGCATAGTAGGATGGCGGTGGATTGATGTATTGCAGACGGTGGTCGAGGACAAGTGCTGTCCAGATTGTTCTCACCTGGGTATCCACCGGACCGTAGGGATCATCCGCGTAGAGGCCGTAGCTCTGGTAGCCATCAAAACCGGCATTGGGGTCATCGCTTAATGCGCTCAGATAACGTCGTGCACCGGCCACCGCGTCGATTACTGCAACATCTCTGGGTAAAACAAAGGATGGTAACCAGATGCGATCTTCGTTTGTATCACTCCACTCCTCGAGCGGCGCCACATCCACCTGATAAGTCTTCTCTTCGATGACATTATCATGAGCGGTAATTCGTACATATACTGTGGTTCGCAAAGTTTCCGAGAGCGTACGCAGGTAGTCCCAGGAGAGTGGAATTCGAATGTACTTACCGATATCTTCTGGCTTACCCACCTCGCCGGTACTGTGGGATCCCCGGTAGGGGTACTCCTCCGCACCAACACGGGCGACCACTTCCACGTGCACCTTGCCCGCAGAGTTCCGTGAAGTGCGCGTCACGTTGAACTGTTTGAACAGGTGGCCGCGATTGTGCAGAATCGCGTAGTTGAGACGTTGATAGGGTGTGATATCGAGTAACAGGTCACCAACACCATCCCCGGTACCTGTGGATGGCAGCTCAGTCAATGGTAAGGTCTGCTCACGCCCGCTGATTTGATACAACAGGGAGGTGTTGGACCAGAGAACGATACCGCTGCCCTGCATACGATACTCATCGGGCAGTTTACGGGTCTCTTCAAAGGCCGCCTGAAAGGCGGGTAAAATGTAAGTGTCAGGATCGTTGTGCCAAGCACGATAGAGACTGGCAAAAAATATCTCGGCCAGATGGTCATCGATCTCATCCTGAAATCCCACCGCAACCTTGGCGCCATGGGCGACAGCCAAGGCACAAAGGCGGGCGGCGGAGTTGTAGACATTGACCGATACGAGGGCCGGTTTCAGTGCGCCGGCATTGACGATTTCGGCCAGTTCTTCAGGTTTCAGGGCTACCGCCACACCTTGCGGATCGGCGATGATAAAACCATCCTCATGCCGGCCTACCCCGTCGGTGATCTGCGGTGGAAGATAGCGTAGCGCCTGGTGCAGATCGAAACCGGCCAGATGCACGAGACCGGGAGACTGGGCAGCGATGCGATCTTTCAGCACAGCACTGTTGGGGTTGGGAAGAACGAAATCCCAGTCTTTCAGGTCCAGGTTGATCCGCATCAGTTCCACTTCAGAGCGGAAGCTGTAGAGCGCCTCCAAAGGTTCCGGGGCGCATTGCACCATCAGTATGTTGTCGTCCGCAATGGTTGCGTAATCATTGCCGGACTGCTCCAGCGGCAATACCCGGGTGATCAGAAAAGGCAGAGCCGGTTGCTGTGCCTTACGGGTCTCACGGGTCAGTGTGGATAGAAAGTACTCCCAGGGAAAAATTCTCAGTGCCCAATCCTTACCCTCACTTTCAAAGGGCGGCAGGGTCACTTCGACGATACCGCCGTTTGCCAGGCGGGTAATGATCTCCTGATGTTTTTTCGGGCTCTTCAGCTCAATAAAGATTTCAGCTGCTTGTTCGACAGCCTGGAGACGGCGTTCAATGATGGCATCACTGGTCAGCCAGCGGCGGCGATTGCGCAGGGAGCGACTCCAGCGAATGGCTGCGGCCTGAAATTTGGCCCAATCGCAGGTCAGAGTGACTTCATTTCCATACAGAGGACGCAGAGTAACGCTACGGTGCTCATCATGCTTGGAATTCATAAGCTGTTGATCCTCTTTGTATTTATTCTTCCAACAAAGCGGCTTATTCTATTTCCGGCAGATCCCTATTTAATATTAGGAAGCATAGACCCACTTTCGAAATATTTCCTATAGGTAAATAGAAAGTGCCAACCGAATGGTAGCTTGCGAATCAATCAAGTCAGAGTCTGAAAATCTATTGATCTTGCTGTTTTGTGCGTTTTGAATACAGCTCTGTTTCTGCACGTTTTACCCATAAGTGGGCAGTGGAATGCTGAGATCACACCGGCTCTCAGATTTTATTCGGATCAGTGCGGAACCTTTCCGTTGAAGTTTGTAAACCATTCACTTGATAGTCTGTATACTGAATCAACATGGGTGTCGGCAGATGGTAATTGAGGCTATCCAGCTACGCAGTAAATCTAACTTGGTAGCTATGATTCATCCTCATCTGTGCACAGGATATGAGCGTTGGATTCCCCAGAGTGTGCCAATCGCTCAAGATTTGCGATTACCTGCATGCTGGCTTCTTCCATCAAAGCGATGTTGTCGATACTGGCCTCTTTATCATCCTTTTCCAGATGGACCAGGGCCTGTTTGCCATACTTATGTACAAGCTGATGAGGTTTCTCTATTTCACGATAACCGGAAAGTGTTGAAAAACACGAAACTCCCTCACCACTGTAATACCACTGCCCTAGGCGGCAGTTTCTGTGGTCTGAGAGAGAGTCGGCAGGTAGTTCGGCCAGTCCAAGAAATGCTTTGTAGATACCAAACTTAAAGATCATATGGTCAAACTTCGCCAGTTCAACAAAGGTTCTAAGCGCAGTAGAAGATATCACCATTTCCATTGATTTCGATAATTCAAACTGCTGTTTGATCGTATCGACAGATTGTGCGACTTTGTCTTGAAAACCTGTAGTCACATCTCGCATCGATGACATTGTTTGTTTAGATTTCTGAGTTTCCTGGGTGATTGTTTCCACAAGAGATGCAATTTCTGTTGTGGCATCACGCGTATGTCCGGCTAAAGTTCGGACTTCATCCGCCACCACAGCAAAACCACGACCCATATCTCCTGCACGAGCGGCCTCGATTGCTGCATTTAATGCCAGTAAATTAGTTTGCTCTGATATCCCTTGGATGATGGTAACGAAATTACTGATATTGCCTGCCAGTGTGGCCAACTTATCAACACTCTCTGAGCTCTCTCTGGAGATAAGACTGACATTGTCAATTTCATCGGTCATGACGCCGATACTGGAAATTGCCTGAGTTGAAATCTCTGAACTGCGAATTGCATTCGACTTTTCTTCTTTCATGTTTACAGCAGCATGCATCATTGATTGCTGAAGTTCACTGAATGAGTCGCTCAGTGTATTGAAATTTATCAGTAACTGCTGCTGTAAGCGAAGCTCATTCAACGCATCTTGAGCCTTTTCTGATAATTCATCATTACTTTCTTTGAGCAATCTGATCTGATTGGTTTTTTCTTCCAACTCTATTTTTACTTGGGATAACTCTTGCCTGAGGTCTGAAATTTCTTTTTTGTTAAATAATCCAATCATGTAGTGCCACACCATTGCCAAGCCATTTCACATATTTTTGTATCGGTAATACAAGCATACAATGTAGGGTTATTGGCTTTAAAAATACTGGAAAAATGTTAATTTTTGTAAAATGCATGTGATTGAACTGCCTTTACAATGGATAACTGACAGATTGTCAGATTATTGAATGACAATCTGTCAGGAGAGAAAAATCTTTATCTAAATTGATTCGTCATCATCAGAATGAAACTAGGTATTACGGATACGATGGTAACTGCGATCATTCAGTTGGCCGGCTGTCTTCTCTGGAAGAGAAGAGAAGTGAATTGAATTGCAACTGCAACCCGGCAGGCTATTGTGTTTGATGCCTTAGATTAAGAGATCAATACCAGTGAATCTATAAAGCCGATTCAGTGACAAACAGGGCTTGTGTATTGATGTCCAAGCTTTCATTGCATTTATCGTTAAACCGAGACAATCGCACTTTGACATCCTGTTACCGCTACTTCGTTTGTCGAGATTCACTCTCTTGATTGTTGATCCTGTGTATTCCGGATTGCCTGTTAATGGTAAAAACCGACAGAAAGACTTTTTCGGGAGATAACATCAGGCTTTCATTGTCAAAGAGTAAAAGCCTTATGGTGCATCGAAATGCGTCTACTAACGATAAATCATATTCGTGACCTCATGCGGCAAACTGGCCTGCAGGCCTTTCTCCGGGATCTGACTACACGTATCAAAAGTGATTTTTCCCGCTGGGATGAGTTCTCAAAATCGGAACGTCATGCTACGCACTTTGAGCATGGCGTACTGGAGCTGATGCCCTGTTCCGATCAAGCACACTACAGCTTCAAGTTCGTCAATGGTCACCCAGGGAATATACCAAAAGGACTGCCGAGCATTCTTTCACTTGGCGTGCTCGCCGAGGTGGAGACCGGCATGCCGATACTGGTTGCAGAAACGGGAATCATGACCGCGCTAAGAACAGCGGCAGTCACCGCTCTGGGAGCGCGCTATCTGGCGCGTCGTGACAGCCGACGGGTCGGTATCATCGGTTGTGGTGCACAAGCGGAGTTTCAACTGCTTGCACTGGCTAATGAGTTCCCGATCGAGCAGGTAAACTATCTGGATATCGATCCCCAAGCAGCAGAGAAGTTTGCACGAAATCTCTCTGGTCAGGCATGGCAGATGCATCACAAGCAAAACCCAGAGAGCTTGCTGGAAGGGATCGATATCCTTGTGACCGCGACAGCCGCACGCAAGAAGGCGGTTTTATTCCATGCTGACCAGATCACTCCTGGTATGCATATCCATGCCCTTGGTGGGGATTGTCCCGGTAAAACGGAGTTGCCACCGCAACTGATCGACAGAGCAACCGTTGTCGTGGAGTATCTGCCCCAAACCCGGGTTGAGGGTGAGATTCAGAATCGGCAAGGTACTACAGCTCCTGTGGAGCTACAATCGCTGGTTCGCCAGAATCATCCTGGCCGCCAACATGACAGTGAGATCACGCTGTTTGATGCCGTCGGTTTTGCACTCGAGGATTTCAGCGCCCTGATGCTGCTAGAGGAATTGGCGGTAGCTCATGATATCGGTGAGTCGATCCAACTGCTCGCGATCCCACCCGATCCGAAAAACCTCTACGGCTATTTGATCGATTGAAGACTGCCTGGGTAATCAACGAAATCGAACGCATTGTCTTTAGGTTTCGATCTGCACACGGATTGTACTCCGATAGCTCGATAGCTGCGGGCGTGGGCATGAAGGCGAGTGCTTGCAGCAACTCCTGTAAGCGTATTCCGTGTGCTACAGGCACTGTGACCCCAGGTGCGTCTCTGGGATCGATTGCGTCCAGATCGATACTGATGCCGACTAGATCGCAATGCAGTAACAGCTTTTGCCAACAGCGATGGAGTATCGTTCGCAGCCCCAGCTGACGAACCCTGCTCATCATGTAGTATTCGACACCCAAACCGTCCAGGTGTCTTTTCTCGATCGATTCATAACTGTGGACGCCAACAAGCACGATCTGTTCCGGCTTGATGGTTGGCTGACCATCTCCAATCCGCTTCAATATGGGATCATGCATACCCAGCAAGCCGGCAACCGGCATGCCGTGAGGATTGCCTGATGGACTTGATCTTGTGGTATGAGCATCCATGTGAGCATCGATCCAAATCAGACCAAGCTGTCGGTCGGTTTTTGCCAGTGCACGCATGACGCCCCCCCAAATACCAATCGCTGTGCTGTGGTCTCCGCTTAGAAATATGAAACGCCGTCCCTGCAACAGCAGAGATTCCGTGCAAAGGCGCACATCCCGGTTGAGTGCGATCAAGGAGTCTATTCGCTCACGAGTTGAGGTTGTGATAGGCCGCATCCAGTTCACACTGGCTGTTCTGTCGTATTGGCGTAAAACCGATGGGCCTAAATGATACGCACAGGGTCGACTTCCATGCGAGGACGCTGTACTGAGGCCCACAATCGCTCTTTTGAATTCTCCTGCCATTCCGAGAACCAATTCAAGTTAGCATTTTTGATGATTCAATTGCACTAACCCTACAGGGCAAACACAAACCTTGAGATCAAATTTCTCAATGCGATGAAATTGCTGATCGGCCTTAAGATTCTAGGGCCTATTGGGTTAGTGTTAACAGGCCCTAGTCTGTTAGACAAGAAATCGGAGCAAATGTTATGGCGTTGTAAGCAGCAGATATCTTTACACAATACCGCCAACTTCCGGGCTGTTGACTGCATCACAGGCGCTACCGAGAAGCTATTCTGGTCCACAGGTTTCAGTTCGACCAAGAGCGCCTGATTTCATGAATACGGTCGAATATTAAAACTATACTATTGACTGAATCCAAAGATAACCGTTTATTGAAGCGGTAATGGCATCCAATGCGGGAGAGAGGCTTATGGGTGGAGAGATTCTGGTGGTAGACGACGAACCCAATATCGTTCTTTCATTGGAGTTTCTAATGAAGAAGGCGGGATATAACGTAACGACGGCCAACAATGGCGTCGATGCCCTGAGCACCATTAAGCAGCTGCGGCCGGATCTTGTGCTGCTCGATGTGATGATGCCGCGAATGGATGGTTACGAGGTTTGTCAGGCAGTGCGGGGTGATCCTGAGTTGAGTTCAGTGCGTATTATCATGTTGACGGCCAGGGGGCGGGACGTGGAGCGCGATAAGGGTATGGCGCTCGGGGCGGATGACTATGTCACTAAACCCTTTGCTACCCAAGAGTTGGTGGAAAAGGTGAAATCCCTCTTGGATCATTCTTCGAGTTAACCATCAGTAACGAATCGGTCAGTTTATATTCACAGTGCGACTCTGCGCTTCAATCCGACACTCTCCATACAGATGGATTGATCAGTCTATTTGCGGATAGACGTCACGCTCTTTGCGCAATGCAATCAGTTTCTTGCGGATTCCTGTTATCCCGGTTGTTCGGAGTTGTCGACACTTTTGATTCGACCAGGTAAAGGGTCAAGATTTTTCTTAAATCGTGCAATTGACCTGAAGTTTATTAAACTTCAAAGAATACGACCTCATTATTCACCTTGGCGTGGATGGGTGGGGCACCGGGAACGGAGTCTGTATCTCGACAATTGGTTGATCATCAGTGAGTTGGATAAAGACTATGACAAACGGGCGAAATCATGAGCGTCTCATCGTTCTTTTTCTGTTGGGAGTGATCCTGCTCAACTATCCGCTGTTGCATCTGTTCGGTGCGGGATCCTTATGGTTGGGTATTCCTGTACTCTATCTCTATCTGTTTATCGCCTGGTTACTGATTATCGTTTTCCTGGCGCTGCTGATGGAGACACGCCGGAGCGGTGAAAGAGAGAGCCTGCGTCGCGAACGCAAAGGCGGTTGAACAGATGCTCTCCGGCTGGTTGATGTTACTCATTGCCTTTGCCTATCTGGGGCTACTGTTCGCAATTGCCTTTTATGCGGACATGCGTTCGGATGCAGGGCGATCGATCATCAGTAATCCCTATATCTATACGCTATCGATCGCTGTCTACTGTACCGCTTGGACATTCTACGGCAGTGTCGGCCGGGCCGCCGGTTCCGGTGTCGGGTTTTTACCCATCTATCTGGGGCCTACTCTGATGGCCTGCCTCTGGTGGTTTGTGTTACGCAAGATCGTTCGTATCAGCAAGGTGCATCGAATTACTTCGATTGCCGACTTTATCGGCTCCCGCTATGGAAAAAGCGCTCTGGTGGGGGGGGTGGTGACCGTGATTGCGGTAGTAGGCATCATGCCCTACATCTCCCTGCAATTGAAGGCCATCGCCGTCAGTTCCAATGTGCTGCTAACCTATCCGCAAATTGCCGACAATGCAGCAACCCGGGCTATTTATGCCGATACCGCACTCTATGTCGCACTCGCCCTGGCAGCGTTCACCATCCTCTTCGGTACCCGGCATATCGATACCACCGAGCGTCATGAAGGGATGGTCGCTGCGATCGCATTCGAATCCCTGATCAAGTTGATCGCATTTCTGACAGTCGGATTGTTTGTGGTATTTGTGCTGTTTTCCGGGCCGGGGGATCTGTTTGCCAAAGCAGCCACTGTGCCGGAGGTGGCCCTTCTATTCAGCTTTGATGCCATGCCCGGTAGCTACGCGAGTTGGTTGTCCCTGACCTTTCTTGCCATGATGGCAATTATGTTTCTGCCGCGTCAGTTTCAGGTTCTGGTGGTTGAAAATGTCAATGAAGCGCATATTCGTAAAGCGAGCTGGTTGTTTCCTCTCTACCTTTTGTTGATCAATCTGTTTGTGCTGCCAATTGCTATCGCCGGTTTGATTCTGTTTCCTCAAGGCACCATTGATCCGGACACTTTCGTGTTGACGCTGCCGATGACAGAGAGTGCGGAATTTTTGGCACTTTTCGCCTTTATCGGTGGACTCTCGGCCGCAACCGGTATGGTGATTGTAGCAACCATCGCGATATCCACTATGGTATGCAACGACCTGGTGATTCCGTTTTTGCTGCGTATGCGTCTGTTGCATCGTGAGGATATGAGTGGCTTGTTACTGGCGATTCGACGCGGCGCCATCATCGCCATCTTACTGCTGGGGTATCTCTACTTCCAACTCATTGGAGAGTCCTATGCACTGGTCACCATCGGCTTGGTCTCTTTTGCTGCAGCCGCCCAGTTTGCTCCACCGATATTGATCGGTATCTATTGGAAGGGTGCCAGCCGTGCAGGTGCGGTGGCCGGTCTGCTTGGGGGCTTTTTGGTATGGGCCTACACGCTGGTGATACCCGGTTTCGCCCTTTCGGGTTGGCTCCCTCAAACGTTTCTTGAAGAGGGACTGTTTGGTTGGTCCTGGTTGCGGCCTTACCAGTTGCTGGGTCTCGATCTGTTCGATCCGATAACCCATGCCGTATTCTGGAGTATGTTGGTGAATGTGGGACTGCTGGTGGGGGTCTCACTGTTTGCCAACCAAAGTGCAATTGAACGTATCCAGGCGACCCTGTTTGTTGATGTATTCAGGCAAGGTTCGCAAACCCGGGATTCGCGTATCTGGGAGAGCACATCATCGGTCGCTGAAATACGGGAAATTCTCGCTCGATTCATCGGGGTGGAGCAAGCGGCCAAGGCGTTTGAAGAGTTTGCCCTGGCAGAGGGTCAGTCACTGAACGATGAAGCACCCGCCGAAAGCGGATTGGTTGAGTATGCCGAGCGCCAGCTGGCCGGCGCGATTGGCGCCGCGTCGGCACGCGTGATGATGGGCACGGTAGTGAAGGGCGAGGAGCTGAGTATCGAAGGGGTGATGAAAATTCTCGATGAGACTTCCCAGGTGCTCGAGTACAGCCGTCAACTCGAACAGAAGTCCCAGGAGCTGGAAGCCGCAACGGGCAAACTCAAAGCGGCCAACGAGCGTCTCAAGGAGTTGGATCGGTTAAAGGATGATTTCGTCTCGACAGTCAGCCACGAGTTACGTACGCCGCTCACGTCGATACGGGCGTTTTCGGAAATCCTGCGGGACAGCCCTGAGATGCCCGCCACGCAACGCCAAGAGTTTTTGGACATTATCGTCAAGGAGAATGAGCGCCTGACACGTCTGATCAACGAAGTCTTGGATCTGGCGAAAATTGAATCCGACAGTGTTGAATGGGAAATGCAATCCACGGATCTGCGTGAGGCGATCGAGGAGGCGCTCGTGGCCACGCAGCAGCTGGTGGCTGAGAGTGGCACAGCCTTACACAAGGATATGACCAATCAGGCGGTTCAGGTCACTGTGGATAAGGACAGGTTGATCCAGGTGGTGATCAATCTGATCTCCAATGCAGTCAAGTTTTGTGATGGAGAACGTGGGCGGATCCGTGTCAGGGTCTATGCACGTAATGGCATGGCCAATGTGGAAGTATCCGATAACGGTTGTGGTATCGCCGCTGGTGAACAGGAGCGGATCTTTGAGAAGTTTCATCAGGTTAGTGATGTCCAGGAGGGGAAGCCCCGGGGGTCGGGGCTGGGTTTGCCGATTTGCCGAAAAATTGTCGAGCATCATGCTGGTCGGATCTGGGTTGAGAGCGAACTGGAAAAAGGTTCGATATTCAAGTTTGTCCTTCCCCTGGAGGGACAGGCTTGAGCGACGGAGGCCCTGGAAAGACGTCGTTGCGATGGCGCCGGGTGAGGTGGCTTAAACATGATAGAAAAGTGGAGTCTGCGTTTTAGGGTATTCCTTTTCTTTGCCCTGATTGCATTGATGGTGCCAGCACTGTTGGGCTCGGCACTCTGGTTTGCGGCCGGCAGGATCGGGCCGGAATCGGTGCCGCATCTGGTGTTGTGGGGTGGCGCTGCCGGGTTCGCTCTGATCGGTCTGGTGCTTTGGGTATGGCTGAAGTTCGACGATCATGTGGTCGCCCCCATCAACACCCTTACCAGCGACCTGCAGACACTCACGCATACCAATGCCGAGCATGGTATTGAGACAGAACCGGGCAGGTATCTTGGATTACTGGCCCCGGCTGCACGGGAAATGGCGATAGCTTTGGAGTCAGCCCAAAAAAAACTCAATCAAGAGATCGAAGAGGCTACTCGCAAGGTTGAGCTGCAGCGGACGCGTCTGGAAACCACACTGAGGGATCTGAATGAAGGCGTGCTGGTCTGCAATATGAACCACAAGATCCTTTTGTATAACCGGCGCGCACTGAATATTCTCCACTATACCGGTGAGATCGGCCTGAATCGTTCGGTCTCGAATCTGCTCAGTACCCCCTCTATCGCACACAGCCTGGAATATCTCACCGGCCAGTTGGAAATCGATCAATCGGAGCCGGAGTTTTCGGCCCATGTGGTCTGCTCCACCAGTGATGGACGCCACATCATCGAAGGTCAACTGAGCTTGATACTCGACAGTGACGAGCGCACCGCAACCGGGTATGTCGTGACCTTCGACGATGTTACCGAGAAGCTGGCCGAGTTGGCAAAACGGGATCGAATTCTGCGTGATGCTGTCGAGGGCTTGCGGGCTCCGGTAGCAAACTTGCGTGCCGCCACGGAGATGTTGATCGATAACGAGAACATGGACGATGAAGGCCGCCGGCAGTTTGAAAACGTTCTGAGTGAGGAGAGTGATCATCTATCAAAACGTTTACAGGAACTCAGTCAAGACTATCGTGAGATCGTTACCGGTCACTGGCCGATGAGTGATGTCTACTCATCCACCTTGCTGAATTGTGTGGTACGTCGATTTAAAGCGGAGGATACAATTCAATGCCTGATCAACGGTGATCCGCTCTGGATGCATTGTGACAGTCTCTCGATCGTGGAACTGACAAGCGGATTATCCGTAAAATCGCCGAGGAAACCTCCGCAACAACCTTTGAGCTGGAACCCAGATCCGAAAAGGATAAGGTGTTTATCGATATCTGCTGGGCCGGGGAGTTGGTCCGTAGCGGAATGCTCGATAGCTGGTTGAGTGAGTCATTCGATGAGTGTCTCAAGGGAATGACCGGTCACGACATACTGGAGAACCACAAAGCGGTCATCTGGAGTGAAGCGCAGGCTGATGGCATGGCCTACTTGCGTCTGCCGTTACCCTTGGCCAAGGAGGATCATAGGCCACTCAGTTTCGATCTGCATGGAACGGGGGGGCGCCCGGAGTTTTATGATTTTGATTTACTGAAAAATCTTGATAACAACCAGTTCAGCGAACGGGATCTGCGAGAGTTGACCTATGTGGTCTTCGATACGGAAACCACCGGACTGGAACCGTCGGACGGGGATGAAATCATACAACTGGCAGGTGTCAGGATCGTCAACGGCCGAATTCTGTCGGGGGAGTATTTCAATCAGTTGGTCAATCCGGGGTGCACGATTCCAGCGAGCTCAACCGATATACACCATATCACCGAAGCGATGGTCAGCGATCAACCACCGATTACTGATGTGTTGCCTCGTTTTCATGACTATGTCGGCGATGCTGTCATGGTTGCTCATAACGCCGCATTCGATATGAAATTTCTACAATTGAAAGAAGCGGTCTGCGGGGTGACTTTCGATAACCCGGTGTTGGATACGGTACTGCTCTCGGCCTATATTCACGATCACTCCAAGCAACACACCCTGGATGTCCTAGCGGAGCGCTTTGGGGTTGAGATCGAAGCACAATACCGTCATACCGCACTCGGTGATTCCATTGCTACCGCCGAGGTCTTTTTGCGCATGATCGACCTCATGAAGGCGAAGGGGATCCACACCTTCGCCGATGCCGTCGCGGTTTCGGAAAAGATGGTGGAATTCAGAAGTCAGCAGGCCCGATATTAAACTGCCGCTTGATTGACAGTGTTCGAATGCCTGGGTAATGCAGATTTGAGAAAGCTGCTACCTTTATCTATATCTGAATAAAAAAGGATGTTTTTAACTATAACGCGTCGGAGAACCTCATGTCGAAGAAAATCCTGATTGTCGATGACGAGCCGAATATCGTCTTCTCCGTCGAATTTCTGATGAAACGTAGCGGTTATGAGGTGGTGAGCGCAGCGGACGGTGAGCAGGCGATGCAGTTACTCGCTGATGAAGTTCCTGATTTAATGATTCTGGATGTGATGATGCCGCGTAAGAACGGTTTCGAGGTGTGTGCCGAGGTGCGTAACGATCAGCGATTGTCGGACCTTCCCATTTTAATGCTGAGCGCCAAGGGACGGGATGCGGAGATAAAGAAGGGCTTATCACTCGGTGCCGACGCCTACATCACCAAGCCGTTTTCAACCCATGAGCTGGTCGAGAAAGTCAACCAATTACTGCAACGAAGAAGTGAGGAGGAGTAGTCATATGATGCCTGCAACCAAACCTTCCACACCTCCGAAACCGCCAAAGCCGCTGGACGAGTTGCGTGCCATGCATAGCACCATGGGTATCGGTGAGATACGTCTTCGTGATCTGGTCAGACAGCAGCTGTTGATATTCAGTCCCGACGCTACCCTGCGCAATGCCATGTTTGAGCTGAATCGGGTTGGCGCACATGCCGGTGTGGTGGCTGAGCAGGGCGACATGCCGCTTGGTATCGTCACCTTACACGATCTGATCGATGCAATTACCTTCTCGGGCGCAAATCTTGACGATCCTGTGTTCGCCTTCATGACTGCCGCTCCGGTAACCCTGCCTGTCGATTCGGCCGCGCACCGGGCAAAAGTCGCATTGACCCGCGGACGCTTGAATCACCTGGTGCTGGTGGAGGCGGATGGTCAGATTTTCAATCTGTTGTCACCGGCCGACCTACCAGGATTTCGCGAGGGGGGTGCCGAAACCCTGATTCAAAGCATCGAATTAGCGAACAACGTGGATAGTATGGCCAAGGCTACGATTGCAGTACGGCAACGGGGCAGTGAGCTTTTTTCCAATGGCATGGGGGTGGAAGCCCTGTGTCAATGGATGTCAGGTCTGAATGACTTAATCTGTATGCGGGTGATTGAACTGGTTGCTGATGAGTTCGATCTGCCGCCGGTCTCCTGGTGCTGGATGGCCTTCGGCTCGGAAGGGCGCTTGGAGCAGACCTTCGCAACAGATCAGGACAACGGCTTGATCTTTCAGCCGGAGAACGAGTCGGATACGCCCAGAATCCGAGCCGCCTTGTTGGCGTTTGCCAAGGCGGTCAACAAAGCCTTAGATCACTGCGGGTTTGCACTCTGCCGCGGGGGTATTATGGCCGGTAATCCGAGCTGGTGTTTGTCAGTTGAGGAGTGGCAGCAGCGCTATCTGGGCTGGATGTCGACTCCCGACCCCAAGGCGTTGCTGTACGCCACCATTTTCTTCGATTTCCGACCGCTCTACGGACAGGACGAGCTGGTTGATGATCTACACCAATGGCTCCTGCCTCAACCGGCTGAGCACCCACGGTTTTTATATGCGATGGCGGATGAAGCCCTGACCTGTGTCCCTTCGCTGGGATGGTTGGGGGGCTTTTCCTATGACGGTGGCAACCGCTATCCCCATACCATTGATTTGAAGAAGCGTGGAAGCCGTCCGTTTGTGGATTCAGCACGTATCTGGACTTTGAAGCATGGCATCTGGTCCACCAATACGACAGAGCGTTTGCGCCGTGCAGGTGAGGCAATGGAGCGTGCCACGACCGATACCATTGCCTCAATCGAGGCGTTTGATGTTATTCAACGTCTGCGCATTCAGAGACAGTTGGCCGGTGGTGATTACGATGAGGTCAATCGGATCGATCCGAAACAGCTCAGCATAACCCAGCGCCAGATGTTGAAAGAGGCCTTCAGACAGGCCAAATCGCTACAGCTGAGGTTAAGGCAAGAGTTTCTGGGCTGAGTCGCTCACGACTACTGCCAACCTGGTAGCAACAAGTTCTGATTACCGTGGTGGCAGACCCGAGAGTTACGGGATAGTGAAATCGTGAACCGCAGATTTCGTGTTTGTGCGCAGAGCGCGTCTATGGTCTGCTGCCGGCAACTCCCTGGCAGATCGATTTTTAGTGTAGTTCAAAAGGTCAATAAGACGTTCCGTCTTGTTAGGGCCTGTTAACAGGCCCTAGCAACCCCTTGCCGATTATCTGAATTATCACCGGTCGAGATGTCATGCACCGGCTAAAAAATTCACTCAGAAACCGTTTTGAATCCAACCCAGTTTACCCTGCGTATAGGTAACTGAACGCAGCAATTTCTGCGAATCCAAACGAAATAACAGAGGAATAACACCATGAAAAAAATCGTACTCACAGCAGCCATGATACTTTCAACCAACCTGTACGCCGGTGCATTTGATGTAACGGGTCAAAACCCCGATCTGTATGCGGGAACTGCAGAATCGACTCAACTCGCAACAGCCGTACAGCCGGGTATTGGCGACTCTTATGGTAGCTCCATCCTCCACACCGGCGGCTATGCGGATACCCGTCATGTTGTACAAAATGGACTGGATGAAGGCTATGGCAGCATCCTGATCGATGTCGGCACACCGGTTAATTGGTAAGCCAGCCGAAGATCTAGGGCCTGTTAACAGGCCCTAGTGGGCCGCACTAATCAAAATGACGAATGACTAACGTCAGCCCATCAGGTATAAAAAACCCTCTCCCCCGGCTCCTCTCCCGCAAGGGGCCATACTGTCCGGAATAGATACCTTTCATCTGGCTGAAAGCCATGCAACACTTGATTTTGAAGGGTATAAGCCATGGTAGTGATTCACGATCAAAGATTCATAATCTGCACAAGGCAATATTAAACAGGCCTGAATGGTGCTTACTCACACGCTATTTGGTGGGGCATGGCCCCACCCTACACCCTGAAATCAATGGTAGGGTGGGGCCATGCCCCACCAAATGCGCTTTGATTAAACACAATGAAGCACCTTGGCACTTACTGAGCTACCATCAGCCATAATACTGGTGGTCAGGTTAGCAATAAGGCGAAGCATCGCCATGATCATCGAATAATCACAGATGCACTGATTGCCTAATTATAATAGCTCTATAAAATGAGAAAGGATTGAGAATCGACTCATGGAACATGAAACTTCTACAATATCCAGAGTTACAAAGCTGAGCCGGTTTGAAAAACTCTGGCAGACCTTCTGTCGATGGGTGGTCAAAATCTTTTATCGACAATTTGAGGTCTCGGGGTTGGAAAATCTGCCAGAGGACCAAGGTATCGTGCTCTGTGCAAATCATGTCAATGCCCTGGCCGATCCGGTGGTGATACAGGCAGCAACACAAAAGGCCATTCGACCTTTGACACGTAGCGGATTATTCGATAACCCCTTGCTAAGGCCGCTCCTGCAACGCATTGGCGCCGTGCCAATCTATCGGCGAGCTGATCCGGGGGTTGATGTCAGTAAAAACACGGACACTTTTGAAAAATGTTACGGACTGCTAGCAAAAGGGGAAACCCTGATTATCTTTCCCGAAGGACAAAGTCACGATGACTCTAAGTTAAGCCTGTTAAAGACAGGAGCGGCACGTCTGGCTTTAGGTACGATTAAAGTGACCGGTGTCGAACCTGCTGTGATTCCCGTAGGCCTGACATTTCCGCAAAAGGGTCAATTCAGAAGTGCCGTATTAGTGCAGTTCGGCAAGCCGATCGAGCTGACATTTCCTGCAAGCCATACCGATGAGCTGAAAGCTATCGAACTTACCGAAAGAATCAGACAGGGTTTGACATCACTCACACTGAATGCAGAGAGCTGGGAGGAGATTCATCTCGTCAACCGGGTAGAGCGATTTTTCGCCTTACGTCACGGAATATATCATCGGCGAAACCTGCAACAACGGTTTCGTGCCCAGCAACGCATCATCGATGCACAAAAGCTGCTTAGAAATCATGAGCCTGACCGGGTGAGGGCACTGATTGTCCAACTCAAACATTTCGAACGGATCTGCCACTATTGCGGTGTCAAAGATTATCAAATTTCATTAGATTACAGGCCTACTTTGATCGTACTCTATGTTTTAAGAATGACAGGGATGCTGATGGTCGTGTTCCCTATTGCGCTTTGGGGTATTGCCAATAGCTATATCCCGTATCAAATCACTAAACATTTAACTCGCCATTTCGCCCGGGGAACCAATCAATACGATACCGCCCAAATGGTATTGGGGCTGGTCGCTTTTTCATCCGTCTGGAGCCTGCAGATTTATCTGATATTTCAATCTTTCGGTTGGCAATGGACGTTGACCTATATCGCGACACTGATAATCAGTATTCCAGTACTGTTGATGGTGCGTGGAGAAAAGCAGAGGATTGTCGAAAATATCCGGGTATTCGTTCTGTTCCTGAGAAAACGTGATCTAAAGAGCTATCTACGGAAAAAACGGCAGGCACTGGAAAAGGAGTTGGCCAAAATGGTCAGGATCGCCAATCGACTCTCAAACCACTGAATCAAACCGATGTCGATCAAATGAAAAGAAAGATACTTTTTGTCGCGGCTCTACTGTTGCTTGTATCTACACCCACACCGGCAGACACAGGCGTGGGCGATTGCGCCATTCTTCTGCACGGCATGGGCCGCACCTCCCAGTCGATGGGCTTAATCGAGGACGCTTTAATAGCCCAGGGATATACGGTATGGAATGAAGATTACCCGAGTCTGACCCAGAGTCTGGAGGTATTCACCATACCGATGATGGAGTCGGCAATAAGATACTGTCGCGACAACCAGGCTGCATCTATCCACTTCGTCACACACTCCCTCGGTGGAATTATCGTCAGGTATTACCTGCAGAATCATCAGATTGGCGACCTGGGCCGCATCGTGATGTTGGCGCCACCCAACAAAGGCAGCGAAGTGGCAGACGGGATGAAAGATGGATTTCTCTATCAAACAATCATGGGGCCCAATGCCCAAGTGCTGGGAACGGATCAGAACAGCCTGCCTAACCGCCTTAAACCAATAGAAGGTGAAATTGGGATAATTGCAGGAGAGGCAGATGGCGAGCCCTGGTTTCTACCTGAAATACCCGGTGCCGATGACGGTAAAGTCGCGGTTGAACGTACCAAACTCCCAGAAATGAAGGATTTTCTCAGGGTAAAATCAGGGCATACATTTATCATGCGGGACGATATGGTGATTGATCAGATCGTGTTTTTTTTAAAATATGGCTATTTTGATCACAAGACTTGAGTCTAGTGGGGCGGCCCGAAGGGAGGCCGGCTGATCGTTTCCTTATTTACCACCTGGCCCACGAGTGTAAGTGATGATCAGACGGGCATGTAGAAGAATCAGGTGCCAATGTGATAACCCAAAGTAACCAAGTTGCCGCCATGGAGCTTCGATAATCTTTGTTGACTCAGAGGATTCCTCGATTTTCCATCAATTAGGGTGAATCCGTTAGCCCTTTTATCAAATGATCGGGCCTATTTTCTGCTCAGCTGCGTTATCATTCGCTCATTCTGCCTCGCTGGAAACAAATACAGCCCCAGTTAGGCGTACTGGTTTCGTGTTAACAGGCCCTAGTGGGTCATGCGGAAAGTTCACAAACTAATTATTGAAATTGATATAATGAGGTATGGCAAAGAAAGCAGCTCCTTTTTATATCACAAAAGATGCTCAAGAAGAGTTAACTGGCTGGCTGAGGT
>NZ_JBSYOP010000013.1:0-39246 GCF_058244685.1 Candidatus Thiodiazotropha sp. AKAK2
CCACGGCATGACTCATCTCCCATTGAGAATTTGTCATACAGTTTATTTCAGGTGTTACCCATGTCTCCGAACATGTGTTACCTATGTCTCCGGTCTATACAATGGGAGAGGGGTTGGGGAGAGGGTGTACGCGAAGCGTTTCACCGAGCCAAAAGATGATAGATCATATCGATCCTTTTATTTTTATTGCGTTGAATTCTTATATTGACTGAGGTGCTTATTCTCCCCCTCTCCCCCGGCCCCTCTCCCGCAAGGGGAGAGGGGAGCTACTCTCTCTGTCTGTTTGGTACACTGATGATTGGTGCTTATTCTAACCTTCATCTTTTGCTTGGTGATCCTTTTTCAAGTTACAAAACTCGATAGGCAAGAGAAGTCAACTTACATTAATCCGTTAGTATCCGATCGATCAAAATCAATGGGACAATTGCGTTGTGGATTACAGAAGTAAGAAAAAAATCTTCTTCTATTGGGTGGGCGGTGTTTGGCTGGGTTTTGTTGCAGTCATTTTGTTTTTTAGAGAGTTCTTTCCTGAATATCTTGGTGAAGCGGTCTATGGTTGGGCCGCCATCGTAATTCTGATTGCCGCACGAAAAGAGCTCAGCCAAGGATAACTGAAAAAAGGTCATAAACGGGTTAAGCCAAAAACACGAAGAGCGAATGATACCTAACTATCAATGAACTCCGGCACTCCGGTTGTTGATCTCTCATGCTCTGGAAATCTGAGGTTGGGGGGGTTATGATGGCCCTAATGTTGAAATTCGAGGGATCGATCATGGGAAAAAGACTTTCTTCAACGCTGCGCCACCTTTCTGTTGGGCTGGTATTCGCATTTTTTCCGTTCATCACAACTGCCGCTCCCACCAATCAGCCTTCAGTCACAACCTCGGGTGAGCCGGCCGATGCGGCCATGTCATGGTCTCTCTCTACGGCAGATACGGATCAATACACCCCGCTATACGATACCGAGGATGCCATCTCGGTTGAGCTGAGTATCCGTGTGGATGCAGCCTCTGTGGGGGCTGAGCGTAATCTCTATCTGGTAGCCCGTGCTCAGGATAATTGGCATATGCGGGATAGCGAGGGGCGCTGGCTCAACTGGAACGGTCAGGTTGATGCGTTGGTACCATTCACCCGCAAGACTCTCTCCGAGACCGAGGTCGTCGAGGTGCACAGTGGCGGACCCTTGCCGCCGGCGGAGTTTGCAGTCTATGGTGGCTATGAGGCGGAAGATGGTTCCGTTATCTATAATCAAGACCCCTTAACCTTCATCGTCTTCGATACCGACAATCCCACCCTGCATCGCTTCCGGCACAATGTCATGCTGGAAGGCTACTTGTCCGAAGCAATGATCGCAGCCTATGCAACGGATCGTCCGCTGCCTGACACCAGTCGTGAGGATTTCAGCCCGGCACCGATAGACAGTATTAACCCGATATCTCTGACCAACACACAGGAGCAGGGGGTGGATGAGGCGGATTTGATTAAATCCGATGGCGTCCATTTCTATCGATTTGGCTATTGTGGCTCAAACACCAATACCTATTTCCGAAGTTGTCTCTTCACTTACGCCATTGAGGAGCAACCCGCCTCAAATCGGTTGTTGAATGAGGTCGGGATACCGGGGGTGGGTGATGTTGAAGGCATCTATCTCCTCAACCAGCTCGGTGAAGGGCTCTCCGATATGGTTGTAACTGTAGGAGGAGACACCAACAATGACTATGTGGATATTGGCTTCTTTGGGCCGCTATCGATCTGGGAGGAGCCCAGATACTGGTCGCATGGCACCAGTGAGGTCAACCTGTTTCGTTTGGACTCTGCAGATGCGCCAACCCATGAACGTACATTGAGCTTTGACGGAGCAATGATCTCCAGTCGAGTCATCGGCAATACACTCTATCTGGTTACCCGTTATACCCCCTATATTGGTGGTCTGGATCAATACGCCAAATACACAGGTCAATTTCAACACAATCGTACTCTGTTGGAGAGTGCCACTTTGAGTCAGCTGACTCCGACCTCTACCTTAGGTGATGAACCAGAACCTCTTATCGACACGGAGCGTTGTTATCTGGCGCCAAGTGCCACCGTCGGTATGTTGGATCCTACCATTATCAATATCATCGCCGTTCCACTGGCGGATCCTGACAGCTACCAAACCAGCTGTTTCATCGGTAACTCGGAAGTGCTCTATGCCTCACAAGAGGCGATCTATCTGGTTGCACAGGGTGCCGGTCAGACCCTTCTCGATAATGGTGAATACACTTCGATCAACGAGGTCCACAAACTGGCACTGGTCGGTGATTCACAGAGCGGTATGGCCGCCGAATATCGTGGTTCAGCTCAGGTGGTTGGCCATCTTGGTTATGAAGCAGAGTACAAATCCTACCGCATGGGCGAGTATCAGGGGGTGTTCCGAATTGCGACATCCATTGGCTACCTGGGTTCGGTGAACAGCTCCACCAGCGTGACCCTGTTGCGTGAAGCGGCGGATGGGGGACGACTGGAAGTGGCCGGCAGGCTGGATGGACTGGGGCGGCCGGGAGAAGCGCTTTACGCCAGCCGCTTTATTGGCAACCGCGGTTACCTGATCACCTTCAAAAAGGTTGATCCCCTCTATGTACTGGATCTCTCCGATCCGGAGAATCCCGTATCGTTAGGCGAACTGGAGGTGTCGGGCTACTCGGAATATCTCCATCCGGTGGGAGAGAACTACCTTCTCGGGATCGGTAAGGAGGCAGTTGATGCGGTGGACTCGGGTGACCGGGGAGGGTTGGGCTTTGCCTGGTACCAGGGGGTGAAGGTCTCCCTGTTCGATGTCTCTGATCCCACCATGCCAACAGAAGTCAACTCACTCATACTGGGCGGCAGGGGAACCAATTCAACGATCCTGTCCCAGCCTCATGGCTTTGCATCACTGCCTCAGACCGATACGCTGCCGATGCGCTTTTCCATCCCAGTGGATCTCTACGATGAGTCTCCCGGTTTGATAAATCCGCCACCCAATATGAGCTGGGGATGGACTCATACCGGTCTCTACACTTTCGATATCCAGCTGGGTGATACCCCTGGTGTCGAGCTCGTAGACCGATTCGTGGTGAGGGACAATGGTTTGAGCAGTTATTCATATGGCGTTTGGAGTGACAGGTCTGTAATCCTGGGGGATAGTGTTCACTATCTGCATAATGATTCACTCTATTCATCGAATCTGCCAGCAAGGGAGTGACAGCTCCTTATTAACCCCTGTAGCTTGTCGATTCTAATCTTTAATTAGAGGCCAGCTTAAGGAATGGGTCTGAGCGGCGTGCTCCAATGTTGTGCAGGGAGGTGCAGCGAGTTCAAGGAGCATCGGCGGATGCATCGGATAGCCATCCCACGCCAAGGACAGAGTGCGATCAATGGAATGATGCTCGTTACAAACTCAGTGCAGTGGTTCTGTTTGTCATGTTAACCGGATGCGGTGGCGGTTCCAGTGATCAGATCAATCTGGATGAGCAATCGGCCAATCCTTTATCTCTGTCCTTGCGCTCATTGGGCAGTCACATCAGCCTTTTCAAATCATTCAATGCAGAACAACCGCCTGTTACCGACACGGCGATGCAAGCGCGTGCTCGAAGCGATCAGCGAGTTTTCTCAGGATCCATGGCAAACGCCGATAGGGTTCGTGTTAACGATTCTGGTTACAACTCCTACCCTGAAGCGTCAGCATCAGATGACCGTAGTAAACAGCTTGTCGTTCAATCTGTCTCTTTCCGCTTCAGAAGCGGTTCCAACAGATCCATCGGCAGAGGAAAGACCAGGGTGTGGCTCTTGTCGCCAGCCACTTCAGTCAATGTCTCCAGGTATCTGAGTTGAATCGCCTGTGGTTGTTCGGAGAGGGTTTTGGCCGCCTCGACCAGTTTCTTCGCCGCCTGCTGTTCGCCTTCCGCATGGATTACCTTGGCTCGCCTGGCCCGTTCCGCCTCGGCTTGCCGGGCGATTGCACGAATCATGCTGTCATCCAGATCGACATGTTTGATTTCCACGTTGGAGACCTTGATCCCCCAGGTATCGGTCTGTTGATCGAGGATTTTCCTTACGTCGTTGTTGAGCCGTTCCCGCTCTGCCAGCATCTCATCCAGCTCGTGCTGGCCAAGTACCGAGCGCAGGGTGGTCTGGGCAAGCTGACTGGTAGCCGCCATATAGTCCTCTACCTGGATGATGGCCCGCTCGGGATCGAGTACACGGAAGTAGACCACGGCATTGACCTTGACCGAGACATTGTCCCGGGAGATCACATCCTGGGAGGGTACGTCCAAGACGATAGTCCTCAGATCAACTCTGACGAATTGCTGGATGATCGGAATTATGATGATCAATCCAGGCCCCTTGACCCGCCAGAAGCGACCCAACATGAAGACCACGCCTCGTTCATATTCACGCAGAATCTTCAGCGCAGAGGCCAGGAAGGCAACCAGCAAAAATAGAATAACCGCATAGAAGTAGAGCGTCATGATCACTTCTCCTTATCAGTCGGCATAACTTTCAGTATCAGGCCCTCTCTGCCGGTAATCTCCACCAGCTGATCTTTTTTCAGGGGTTGTGCAGATTGGGCCCGCCAAATCTCACCGTGGACTCTGATATCACCTTCGCCACTGAAATCTTCAGCCACCACACCGACACTGGTCAGCATCTCCTCACGACCGCTCACGACAGGGCGGTTGCGGGACTTGATCGCCATGCCGATGACAAAGGTCATGATGAAGGCACTGCTGGCGGCGACGGCCAGTATCAGTGGGAGTGATATGCCATAGCCGGCCTGGTCGGTATCGATAAGAATCAGTGAGCCGATGATGAAGGCGGCCACGCCGCCGATACCCAGGGCGCCGAAACTGGGTACAAAGGCTTCTGCGGCCATCAGTGCGAATCCGAGCAGGATCAATGCGACACCGGCATAATTGATCGGCAATAGGTGAAACGCATAGAGGGCTAACAGCAGGGCGATAGCGCCCACGGTACCGGGTACGATGGAACCGGGATTGGCAAATTCATAGATCAGACCATAGATGCCCACCAGCATCAGGATATAGGCCAGGTTTGGATTACTGATAATACTCAAAAACTGGCTTTGCCAATCAGGCAGATGTTTCTCCAGGACAATGCCTTGTGTATTCAGGTTCTTCTTGCCGAGCGGGAGCTGCACTTCTTTGCCGTTCAGCTCAGCGAGCAGAGCGTTGATGTCTGCCGCAACCAGATCAATCACACCCAGCTTCATGGCTTCCTCCGCAGAGAGGCTGGCGGCCTCACGAACCGCCTTTTCCGCCCAATCGGCATTTCTGTTACGTAGCTTGGCGAGGCTGCGTATGTAAGCGGCTGCATCGTTAATCGCTTTGTTGTTCTTGGCATCCGTTGTCGGGGATGGGGCAGTCTCCTGCTCACCTTTTGCTTTGGATTTATCAGGGCTGGTGTTTGGTGTGCCACCCAGGGATACCGGCGTGGCGGCTCCCAGGTTGGTTGCTGGCGCCATGGCGGCGAAATGGCTGGCGTAGAGTATGTAGGTGCCGGCACTGGCGGCTCGAGCCCCACTGGGCGCCACATAGGTGACCACGGGAACCTGGGAGGCGATAATCCGTTTTATGATCGCCCGCATTGAGGTATCCAGGCCACCCGGAGTATCCATCTGCAACAACACCAGCTCTGCGGCCTCACTTTCCGCCTTGCTCAGTGCTCTGTCCAGATAGTCTGCAGTGGCGGGACCGATGGTGCCGGAGACCTCAAGTAGAAGCGCCTTTGGGCTTTGAGTTTCAGCATACAGCGGGCCTGCGCTACTGAAACAGAAACAGAGGAAGAGAAACAATGACACGGTGTGTTGAGCCACAATCCACTCCACGATATTTAGGGACCTCTGACTCCGTGATACCGGAGAATGTGTAATCCATAGACTTGATCAGTCTGGATCCCCAATCCGTCAGGGGATGAAGCATGAATCAAAGAGGTCTTTATTATTCTATTTTAGACCCACTGCCGGCTATGGGTGTTCCCTGAAACCGGCCAGCATCAGGTGAATAGATTTATACTTATGTTTATTAACTGGTTTTTTGTGATAACTAATCCCCTACAGGGGTGCAGATGCGTGGAATCTAACCGGGTAGGCTATGAAGAGATTGAATTTTTGTCCTCATTGCGGCAACGAGGGGCTGGATTGGCGTGAGGGAAAACAGTGGTTTTGCAATAAATGTAAATTTACCTATTACCACAACTCCGCCGCTGCGGTCGGTGCAGTTCTGAGATGTCAGGATGAGATACTGTTGACTGTGAGAAAGCATAATCCATGTCAGGGTATGCTCGATCTGCCAGGTGGTTTTGTTGACTATCAAGAATCTTTGGAAGTGGCTCTGAGCCGGGAGATCAGTGAAGAGTTGAATCTACTTGTCAGTGAACGTAGTTGGCGTTATTTGTTCTCTTATGGCAATCGCTATCTCTATGCAGATATCCAATACTACACCACTGATGCGTTTTTCCTTTTGCAACTGGAGGAGAAACCAGAGATTGTTGTTGGTGATGATGTGGTTGAAACAAGATGGATGAAAATCAATCAGGTTGCGCTGGAGGATATTGGGCTTGAGTCGGTACGGAATGCTGTAGGGCGGTTTATGCAAACTGACTGATAAGTCATCAGAGCGGGGCACTGCGGTCCGGTATGGTTCAAAAAATAAAGCTCAGATGCAATTGGCTGAGATTGGCCGCCAATCACCTCAAATCCTCACCAATAGCAAAGTAGCCTCTGTAGAGATTTAGATCCATTTACCCGGAGAACGTTAACAGGCCCTAGTTGCAGGGAGAATTCTGGATCCCGGCATTCGCTGGGATGACGAAAGTTGAATTCATCAGCGGTAGATTCTTGTAACAACTGATGAGCGCGGATTGCTACGAAAAGCGCCTCAGGCCTGATATGTTCCAGCCACATTTTCAGCGCTTTCGGGGATCTCAAGATAGACGCAGGTCAATTGCAGATCCTCATCGAAGCTGATATCGCAATAGAGACGGTCACCCACCACAGGGTATCCGATCCCGCTCAAGTGTCTGCGTATCTGGTGTTTACGTCCGGTATCAATCTCAACCTGGAGCAGTGAGCGGTCCTGTTGCGGGTTATATTGAAGCAGGCTTACCCGACTTATCGCCGGGCGGCCATCGATCGGTTCCTCGATCAGGCTTCTATTCTCATCAGCGACATAGTGTCCCACCACCCAGGCCTGATAGCGTTTTACGATTTTTCGTTCGCGAAACAGTCGGGCCAGTTCTGTGGCAACCCGTTTCCTGTGGGCCAGAACCATCAGACCGTCTGTTGCCCGATCCAGTCGATGCACCAGAAAGACCGGTCGTTCAGGCTTCAGGTTGGTTTGCACCCATCGATCGATTGCGCAGTGATCACCCCACTTGGAGCCATGGGAGCGCATCCCTTTGGGTTTGAACCAGACACTGAAGTCCCCTTCATCCGCCACCAGGCGGGCCTCTGCCGGTTCTTCAGCCAGAACTTGTTCGTTGTGATAGAGGTGTAAGCGGTCACCTTGTTGCAGACGGCTTTTGGCTCGCCGTATACGCCGTACACCGCCGTCCCGTTCCAACCAGACGGCTCCCTTCCACATTGTTTTTTTGATGGTTTGTCGGGAAAGGCCGCTGGCTTCGGCCAGTAATTCAACCGGATTTGCAGATGGTTGATCTACGCTGATATGAAATTCGGATGCCGACATAGAGTGTGTCCAGTTACCCTGGTGGGCCTTCTGGAGGAGCTGATGAGATTCTGAACAGTAAGGTGGTTACAGGATCGTTAGTTTGTGGTCAGAAGATTTTAGCATGTCTTTGGGTGGAGATGGTATTTGAGCATTTAAGAGCAATGCCTGTAGCCATCTTGAGCATGGTTTCCCTGCAGGATATGAGTTGGTATAAGGCTCTGCTTGCTTAAAGAGAATCTGATTGATCCTGTGAAACGTAGATCAATAGCTTTCTGGCCCATACTTCCCCATCCGGGCATCTACCGGGATGGGGAAGTATGGAGTATTCAAACTGCATCAACAGGCTTTGAATCAAATCTTCAGTAGTTGGATAGTGCGCCATAGGTCTGGCAGTGAAGGGTTGCGTTATGCACATTGACCTTTACAGGTTTATCCGATTTTTCAATGACCAGGGTCATCATCTCAAGGCTGACCACTGGCAGTAGAATGCACTCATCGGCGGGAGCTCCGTCAATGATGTTGATCACCAGGTCTGTTGACTGGGTTGTATCCACATCCGCAACCATAGCCTGAAAGTCGCTGCTGGGTTTTAGGCCAAGTCCTCCGACGACAATTTGTGAGGTTTTGAAATCCACATCTGGCGGCCCTGTTAAACAGGGGTCGTCCTGCTTAACAGGCGTCTCTGTAGGAAATACGCAGTTTATTCCGTTGGCTGGTAATAGTTCGTTATAGTAGAAGTTGCCCCAGTCAGCCTCCGTGGTGATCACATTCACCCAGGGATATTCGTGAGGCATGATGTATTGAAGTTCGAGAACTTTGAAGTCACCAGCCCGGGTCGGGGTTGCCAGCAGTAGAGAGCATAGAGTGAGATAGAGCAGAGTTCTTTTCATGATATCTTCCTTAATGACATTTCCTTGTTATATGCGATGTTATCTATAAACGATTTTTTCCTGTCATGTAAAGTGAAAATTTTCAACATTATTTAAAAAATGTTACTCACCGATCTTCCCCATAAATTGCCGGACTGATCTATAAGATAAGCCCGTTTTTCCAGCACAGGAGTTGGCAACTTATCGGGTGGATTTGAACTACAATTGCCCGGACTCACTTTGTAAAAAAGTGTTGCTACTGATCCGGAAGTCGATTCGATGGTATTAAAGTAGGGATTCTTTATTGCGAATGGTGAGGCTCAATCTCCCGACTGAAATCAGGATAGGTTGATTGACGATTAACTCAAGACTAGCTCTGAATTTTCATCGAGCAGAGATCTGAACTCATCCAGGTCTAACGACGATGGGCATTCTGCTGTTGAATGCAGCTTGTTCGGTAACAGTGGCTTGGAATCCAAGTGCATGGTCTGTTTGATTTTTAACAGTTCCAGATTATGCAGGTAGTTTCGATCCCTGATTAGCAGACGTTTGTAGATACGAATCATCCTCTCGTCAGTGTCGTTTTGAGGTGGTGTATGCCTGGCAATTTTCAGTTTTAGATCATCACACTGTCTCAGTGTGGAGATTGAGTAGGATTCCAGATTGCTCATGGTCACATCCTGTATTGGTCTGGTCGTTAATTGGCCAACCTAAACATAGGTCAGCTCTTGTTTCAGGAAGTAGGGTAGTAATAACCGTTTCATGTTAAAAAAGCAGAATCTATGCCAAGTAAATAAAAACAAACAGTTACTGCGCAGTGGTGGGTGAGAATGTAAAAGGATCCGACAGAATCGGATTTATTTTCTGATTGACTGAGAGGTGTTATTTACGATTTAAATCCAGCCAGGTTTGATCAGATTTGTGGGTGGTCTTGCAGCACCATCTCCAATGGTGCGGCGGGATTCAAGCGTAACAACAGTGCTCGGGTTTAAATGTTAAACCAGCTTTTGGGGTTCACTCTTGAAGCATTGGGTTGCGGGCGGGTTCAATTGTTCAGTAGCTGTTTGTTCGGCCTGGAAATATCAAACGGTGCGGACAACTGATGTGCCGTGAGGAGCTATTCGCTGCTAGCATCCGCCACAATGTCTATCTGCAGAAGCAGGTTTTTGCTGGATTTTTGAGGATCAGATCTTATAAAACCCAGGCGTCAGCTACAAAAAAAGCAATCATCAGGGGAAACAGTATTGAGATGCAAATACTGCCGACCCCGGTGACGATTTCCATGCCGGTCAGAAACCAGGGCTGATCGGTCCAGCGCTCCTTGACATGATCCCGGTAGTCTTTGTTGAAGAGAAATTTCCATCCCACCAGGTAATCGATATAGCTGGTGTTGCGGTATGGGCGTACAGTGTTAGAGTTCATGGTTTCGTCTCTCAATTCAGCTGTTACGATGTAATGTCGGCAGAGGAACAGTGCGGCTGGTTACCGATAGGCCTGCAGATCAGTGAGGCGGGCGGATTCAACCAGTCGATTTAACACCGTCGTATCGTCTCAAATTAAGATTGCAGGAATATGACTCTATTGTTACGGAATAGGATATGTGCTTGTATTTCAACACCTTTGCTCTATTTCGGATGAATGCTGCAGAGTGGATTTATGCTGATTATTCAGGCTGATATCCGGAGTTCTTTACTACCTTGGTCCGATACTGGGGATTCCTTCTGATCCATCAAAGCTTCAGCGCAAAACCAGATCGGTTTTAGCCGCTTTTTTTCATCCTGCCGTTCCAGCTCTGGGGGCTGGTATCAGGATTCTGTCTGAATCAGCCCAGTCGATTCTGAAGGCTGGCTGAAAAAATCTGAAACGAATGTGAATCCAACTGCCGATACCTCCCGTATAGGTTACTGAAAGCTGAAACAACAGTTCTCGTATCCAAAACTAGGAGAAATAAGATGAAAACATTAATCGTCACTGCAGCAATGATTCTTTCAACCAACCTGTATGCCAGTCCCTTTGATGTGACCGGCCAGAACCCCGATCTGTACGACGGCCATGTAAATTCCACCATGCTGCCGACCGCAGTTCAGCCTGGAATCGGCGACTCATATGGTAGCTCCATTCTTCACTCCGGTGGCTATGCCAAGACCAGCCATACTTTGCAGGGTGGTGTTGACGAAGGTTACGGTAGCGTTCTGATCGATGTGGGCACTCCGCTGAATTGGTAATGTCTAAGCATGAGAAACCTGGGGTGCGGCCTTACCGCACCTTATGGGGGAAAGCAGGATGGGCAAAGGATCGAGGTATTGTGTCTGTCATGCGGTGGCGAGTCTGGTGATTCTCGCTGCCAAATGACAGGCAGGATACCCTTTGTTCATGCTGCGTTTTCGGTGAATCCGGATGGTAAACAGACTCCCGGAATGTACTTTGCAAGAGGTCCATTGTGCAGCCTCAGATATCTGTCTTACTGGTTACGCTGACCATCATGTTGTCGTCCTGTGCGGTCGTCGATAACAAAGCGTCAAAACAGAATCGTCTGATCCCGGAAGCCGGTATGGCCCAGGTGCGATCCGAGTCGATCAAGCTTATCGAACGGATGCTCGAGGAGGAGTTTGTTCCCGGATTGAGTGTTGCCCTGGTCAACAGGGAGGGGGCTTTGTGGTTGGAGGGATTTGGCGAGGCAAACAGCCGTTCAGGGAGTTTGGTCACTGCGGATACGGTATTCAGGGCAGGCTCTCTTAGTAAGCCGGTAACAGCACTGGGTGTGATGCAGCTGGTGGCACAGCAGCGTGTCGATCTGGATGCACCTTTGAATGAACAGCTCCACCAATTCTCAATCCGACGACATGAGTCATCAGTTATGCCGGTTACCCCACGTCAACTGCTTAGCCATCGCAGTGGACTACCCAGTGATCTGCGTAAAGGGATGTATACCGACACCTACTTTACCCAGGTCACCGGACTGCTCAGCAATGAGTATGCCGCTTATCATCCTGACAAGGTCTACAGCTATTCAAATCTCGGTTATGACCTGCTGGGTCATCTGATTGAGATAGAGTCCGGTAAGCAGTTTGCCGAGCAGATTCAGGAACAACTGCTGAAACCCTTGGCGATCAACGACAGCGGCTTCCAGCTGACCGCCAACATGCAACAGCAACTCTCAGCCGGCCATCTGGATGGCCAGGTCAGGCCGTTACCGCCGCTGCGTGACATGCCTGCATTGGGGCTCTATTTGTCTGCCCGTGATGCGGGCCGATTGTTGTCGGCACTGCTGCGTCGGGAGGTGCCAGGTTTACCGGCGGATCTACTGGAACAGATGTGGACACCACAAACGGTCGACGGCCAGATCTCACTGGGTGTCTCTCCGGGACTGGGCTGGTTTCTTCAGGAGTATCCGATAACGGGTCGGCAGGTACGCCATGGTGGCAGCACCCTGTTGTTTGGTGCAGAGATGGTGATCCTGCCCAAGCATGATTTGGGGGTGGTTGTGCTGGCCAATGGTGCCGGTAGCAATCGTATGGCGCGGGAACTGGCGGCAACCATCCTGGGGCTTGCCCTAACTGCCCAGGGTGGAAGTGGTTCGGTTGAGGTGGCACAGCTGGATGAACAGGATGCCAACAGCTATGAAACTCCTTCAGGCGGATATGCGACCGATCTTGGTCTGTTGATGGTCGACCCGGAGCGACCCAGGTTATGTGCCTGCATTATTGAGCGCATCTTAGACCTGGTTCGATTCGATGATGGCAGCCTGGGGCTGACACAACAGAGTATCGACAGTCTGCCGGATGGTTATCAGGTGCTTGGGGATCTACGTTTCAGATCACGTCAGATGAACGGTATGGACGTGCTTGTGGCCGATCGGCAGGGCGAGGAGATTCTGCTTGGGAATAAGATTGAATCGGATCCCTGGGAGTCGGTCTGGCGTCAACGTCTTGGAAGCTATCGAACCATCAATCCCGACGGGGATTTTTCCATCCAGGACCTGCAGTTGAGTGAAGAGAGCGGTGTCTTGTGTCTGCACTATCGGGCACCCCACCTGAGTCAGAGTCTGGTGCGTTTGCCACTGCAGCCTGTTTCGGAGAATGAGGCGGTGATCCAGGGCTTTGGCAGGGGGCGGGGAGAGACGGTGCAGATTGTGACGGTGAATGGCAAGCAGTGTCTGAAGTTCTCAGGTTTCATGGGAGAGCCGGTTGAATAACTAACCTGCATAGGCATGATTTGAATCGTGGTTTGTATGCATTATTCCAATAAAAATCATTCGGTTAATGGCTTTTTGGAGGTTCCTGCCAAGGTCTATGAAAGTTGAGGGATTGAGCTCCCCTAGGGGTATCTTACTTTTTTGAGGCAAACGGCTATCTGGCGAATGAATAACCACCGCGCAGACCGGTGACAGACATTTGGCCTGGTGGTCCGTTGTTGAGCTTGCTGTGCGGGCTTCTGGTCAGTACCCTTGAGGATTGGTTTCAATCCCTCGGAGGGGGCAATGGCAAATGGGGATATAGATCAGCAGGATGCGATTAAGCAGCGCAACCAGGAGCTCGAAGCGCTGCTGGCAGCTTGTGCACTGAACGATCGCAAGGCCTTTGCCCGCTTGTACCGGATGACATCGGCGAAACTGTATGGCGTGGTTCTGCGTATATTAGTTAGGGACGAGTGGGCTCAAGACTGTTTACAGGAAGCCTACATCAAGATCTGGAACAATGCTGACAGCTATCGGGTTTATCTGGCTGCACCGCTGACCTGGATGTCGACAATTGCAAGAAATCAGGCGCTGGACCTGTTACGCAAACGTAAAAGGGAAGTCATGGAGAGCGACGATAAGGGCTTGCCGGAGCAGGTGGATGATGCACCCTTACCGTTGGATGGGCTGACCAACAGCGATGAGGGCAGACGGCTGGAAAAGTGTCTGGGCGAGTTGAAGGATCAGCAGCGGCAGGTGGTTGTTTTGGCCTATTTCAAGGGCTTGACCCACGATGAATTGGCGTCCCATACGGATACACCGCTTGGTACGGTTAAGACATGGATACGTCGTGGTTTGAATCAACTTAGGAGGTGTCTGGAAAATGATGCCTGAAAATGAACATTACGATAGCACGACACAGGCCGGTGAATATGTGCTCGGAACCCTTGAGGGTGAGGAGCGGGCAGAGTTCGAGCGGCGATTGCGTGACGATATAAGACTCCAGGAAGAGGTCGATGCCTGGCAGCAGCGTTTTGCGCCGATGCTGGAGGGCATAGAACCGGTCTCGCCACCGGATGCTGTCTGGCTGGCGGTGGAATCCCGTCTTACCGATCATAGTCAGACCGATGCACAGACCTCAACGGCAACCAGTTTCTGGGACAGTCTCAGTTTCTGGCGCAACCTGGGCATGGTGGCGGCCACCCTGGTATTGGCTTTCGGGGTCATTTTCATGACTCAGCAACCGGAAACCGGCATGAACAATGTGCTGGTGGTGATGAATGATCAGGACCGTACCGGCTGGGTGGTTGCGGCTAAGCCTGATTATGGATTTGTCAATGTCAGTGCCGTGGAACCCACCCAATTGCCGGCTGGAAAGGCCTGTCAATTGTGGATGGCGGATCAGCATGGGAACCTACATCCTGTCGGCGTACTGCCACACGACGGTCGCCATGAAATGCCCCTACCAATGATGCCGAAATCGGAGAATGTGTTTAAGGTATCCGTCGAGGAGATGGACGATATGCCTGCAGAGCAACCGCATGGTGAAATCGTCTTCGAAGGGAAATTGACTGAGATATAAGCCTCCTTTAACCGATCATTGTCTCTCTATAATCCAATGCACTGAAACCCGGATGAAAATCCGGGTTATTTGTTTTTTCGTCAAACAATTGCTCAGCGTCAATTGGATCCAGGCCGCATCTTGTATACTTCTGCGCTGCTTAGTTGTGCCTGCAATGTGTGCTGCTTGCTGTGGATCACGCCTTGTTCCAGCCTGATCGGGCGGGCTCTGAATGGAGCAGTTTCCATGATGAGATACACTGGATATTACGCATTACAGGATTCGTGCAGCCCTGACGAAGACAAGCTCTGAAGTCAGCAGGCTTTAAGTCATGGTATGAGGGATTGGCAAATTGAGTGGATATAAATTTATCAGCTGAATTTTTCAATCCGTACTACAGTCAGAATAATTAATGGACAAACCAAACTCCTACGCAGTGTTCTGGGATTAGGTTGCTGGGATTGGTAACAACATGAGTTTTTCTGCATGCGCCTGAACAGAGATAGGCCCATCTTACCCGGACTTGATTCCTATCGGGGGCGCTATACATACATGGCCGTACTGGTTGGTGCTGCACTGATCGCCATTGCCTTTGTGGGGTGGAGTCTGGTCAAGTCCTCCACCCAGACTCAGATCTCGAATATCACATCCCGCACACTGGCCTCCGCCGTCCTCGCCGATGCCCAGACACAACTGAATTTGATTGAAAATCATCTGCAGCGAATTCTGATCGATCCTGTCAAGGAGGAATCGGAGGATATCAGCTATGGTTTGACCCAGCTGGGGCTAGTTCTGAGTGACCTGACGGAGTCATTGGAGCGGCTGCCTGCCGGTAACTCGGATGTCGCTCTGGCTCTGCAGGCCGACCTTCGAGATTTGGAGCAGAAGATTACACAGCTGGTCAAGGTGCGTCGTGATGTGCAGGCCTGGTTTCCTGCCATGCAACTGATGCTGGATGAGATGTATCCCTACAATCAGAGAGTGTTGGGTAATCTGCAACTGCTGCAACATGAAATTCAGTCTGATGATGAAGCGCAGATGGATCTGATCATGCAGCTCTCATCAATGCAGCGGCTTTGGTTGGGAATGACCGGGGAATTTCGGCTGGTCATTGCTAATCGGTTTGGCATCTTTCTCGCCAAATTCAATCCGGCGCCTGAGGAGCGGTACGATACGATTATCAACTACGCTGCACGTTTCATTGAACGTCTAAAGATCCTGCAGAATTATTTTCATCAGCAGAACACAGATTTTGTGGTGATTGAATCCCTGCATGGTATTGAAGTGGATTATCTCGCCTGGATGGCTGACTTCAATCAGGTCAGGGAGCTTATGCAGAAGCCAACCTGGCGCCAGGATCTGAACTTCATGCAGCAACAGGTTACACCGGTATTCAATGAGATGCGGCAGAAACTATCGGTTGTTGATCTGAGCCTGGATACCCAATCCGGAGAGGACATCACCCGGCTTACACAAACAGCAAAGCGGCTTTCCATCTCTATTCTGGTGATGGCAGTGATGGGCATGCTGATGCTGGTGTTTGCCTATCTGTTCATCAAGCGAAATCTGCTGCAGCCCATCGCGGATACGGCCCATGCCTTGAAAATGGAAGCCAGCGGTTCACTTGATGTGGCAAGTCATCCAAGTTCCAATCTCAGGGAGACCCGGGACCTGGTAGAGGCATTCAGTGAAATGCGTCGACAAGTACATAACCGGCAGAATCATCTGGATCATATGGTGCATCATGATGCGCTGACACAGCTGCCGAACCGGATTCTGTTTCGGGATCGTCTCTCCCATGCCCTCGAGATTGCGCTCAGAGGGGAGGTCATGGTGGGCTTGATGTTCCTCGATCTGGATCGATTCAAGCAGGTCAATGACAGTCTCGGGCATCTGGTTGGGGATGAGCTGTTAAAGGTGGTGGCTGAACGGTTAACGTCAATGATGCGCAGTTCTGATACGGTGGCCAGATTAAGTGGTGATGAGTTTGCGATTCTGATTGAGGGGATCAACAGCCGGGAGGATATGGAGCCTCTGGCAGAGAAGATTCTCAACGCCATCAAGAAACCGATCAATATCGCCGACAATGAACTTCGTGTCTCGGCTTCCATCGGCATAGCTATCGCGCCACACGACGATATCTCGGTTGAGCATCTGTTGAGAGACGCGGATACCGCGATGTATGAGGCAAAACGCCAGGGCCGCTCAGCGTTCCGTTTTTTCAGGGGTGAGATGACCAAGCGTGCCTCGGAGAGCTTGTTGTTGGAAAATGAAATTCGTCAGGCGGTGGAATCAGAGCAGTTTATCTACCATTTTCAGCCAATCGTTGAGACTCAGACCGGGCGACTTTTCTGTTTTGAGGCACTGTTACGCTGGGATCATCCCGATCGGGGATTGCTGGATCCTGAGGTGTTTCTCGATGTATTGGATGAGACGGGCCTGATACAGGCACTGTTTGAACCCATGCTGGCCCATGCGATGGCCTTTCAGAAGGAGCAGAGCAAGGAGCGAAAAGAGACGGTGGCGGTCTCGATCAACCTCTCCGCACGACTGCTCAACGACCCAACCTTTTGTCGAGGTCTGCTTGAGAACCTGGTTTCCGGTGAGGTGCCACTGGGCAGCCTGATCCTGGAAATTACTGAAGACACACTCACCCAAGAGCTGGCGGAAGCCGATATCTTTCTACAGCAGGCCAAAGCACTTGGCGCGCGAATCGCACTGGACGATTTCGGTACTGGACAGGCATCCCTGAGTCATCTGCGACAGTTTCCCTTCGACATATTGAAGATCGATCGTGATTTTGTGAAAAACGTAAATGTGGATAACTATGATGCCAGCCTGGTGACAGCCATGATCCAGTTAGCACATGCATTCCAGATCGATGTGGTGGCTGAGGGTGTGGAGAGTCAAGCTCAGCTGGCGTTTCTACAACAGCAGGGGTGTGACTATATCCAGGGTTATCTGATCGGCATACCGCAACATGCGGAGGAGCCTTTGGAGTCGATCAGTGAGATTCCACTGTTTCAGACCTGAGAGTGCAGGTCTGCAACTCGAACGCCTCTAGGATAGGCTGAGAAGGTTTGGGGACTTTTTTCTAAGTCTCTGAATATCAGGTAACTTTGATTGGATCGTTGTTTTCGGCCGAAGGTTTCCATCGGCTAGACTGACCACAGAATGGATTAATTCCTGGATCAGGATCAGCTTGCAACAGATAAACCTTGACAGCATCATCAAAGTGCCGTAGATTTCGCGCTCCACTTTACGAGTGATTACCCGTTTAGGGTGTCTTTGTAAAGACCTGTCCCCATCGTCTAGAGGCCTAGGACACTGGCCTTTCACGCCGGTAACAGGGGTTCGACTCCCCTTGGGGACGCCATATATTTCAATGATTTACAGTTGATTTGGCCTTCTCTTCTTACCGTATCTGAAATTTCTCTGAAGTAATATTCAGTGCGTCACCAGACCTAGGGATAGCGCTATGACTGACGAATCTCCTCAAAAAAAATGCTTTGTTATTGGTCCCATTGGAAAGGCAGGGAGCGATACAAGAAACAAAGCAGACTACCTTCTTGAATACATCATAAAGCCAGCTGCTGAGAAACACGGTTATAAAGCTTTCAGAGCTGATGAAGTTTCTGATCCAGGCTTGATCTCGGAACAAGTGATTTCTTACACCTTAGATTCAGACCTGGTTATTGCAGATCTAACAAGTCACAATCCAAATGCTTTCTATGAGTTAGGTATTAGGCATACAGGCTCAAAAAAGCCAACTATTCACATGATATTGGAAGGTGAGATTCCTCCTTTTGACGTGAAGGATCATCGTTACATTACCTATAAGTTAGATAATCCAAAAGACCTAGAGGATGCTGTAGAAAGCCTCTCTAAGGCTATTTCTTCTTTGGGTTCTAATCCTGAAGTACATAATCCCGTCACTAGAGCAAGGGGGCTAGATCTAATTTCAAGCGGCGAAGACAGCACGGATCAGATTCTTAATGGATTAGTTGAGAAAACTAATCGTCTTGAAAGAGAGCTAAATTACTTAAGACCTAGTAAAGACAAAGTTGATGTTCCTAGATATATATATCTACCTATAAATGATTTAAGTGAGAATCCGCAAGCTATAGGTAAAATGATTGCTAAAAGATACACAGAGATAATCGAACAAGATGCTGACAAAGAAAAACTTCGTGTAATTCTACATAACCAAGATAAAGAAGAAGACGAGTAACAAGTATCCTTGTCTTATAAAACAAACCTGGATATCAAGACGAAAGCATTCCCAGATTTAAAACCGAACAACCACAAAAAGCCCCCCGAAGGGGCCTATTATCCTTTAGCAAGGGGTAGGTATTACTCTGAGGTGATCTCGTCTAATTCACCCGTTTCCAGGGTCTTCCCGGTCTGTTCCTGGGCCTTCATTAACTTCCTATGAAGCCGCTTCACTTTTGTCAGCCTGCTCGATACAGCGATACATAAGAGTGTTGATGGAGTGATTTTTGTATTGACTCAGATCTGTTTTACTGCTCAGTGTTATATTGTAGAGCAAATCTGCCACACCATGAATATATTCATCAGCCACATTGAATGTGCGATCAAGTTCGTTCACTGGCTGGTGATGATCTGAAACAGGTTGTGCGTTTGTGTTGGTCATGATGCCACCTCATCAGTATCCCGGATGTAAATAGCCATTTCAGCGAGTGCCCCTATCTCATGGGCTAAACTGCTAACAAATTGAGAAGATAATAGATTCTCATTGCCATAGTCCTTGTTAGTACTCATTGCAAGTAAATTGCTCATATCTTTGGCTGTACACAAATGCCCGACTAGCCGGCCCACAATTAGTTTAAATTTGAACTATATCTTTAATATACAAACGGCTTTATATCCTATGCACAGTATAAGTAATTATGCTGGCACATACCGGGTAATCTATTAGTGAAATTGACCGATCCTTTCGGCCGCATGGAAAGACGTCATCAGCTGGGCTATGAACGGATGCGCAAAGCTCTTCGTGAGGCGGGTATTGAAACTCCGGATGAGGCGAAGGATGTCATCAGTCAGGCATGGAAGCGGGGATTTAAAATCATGGGTGTGGGAATGCTGTTACTTCTGGGGGTACTGGCAATCATACCCATCGCAGCACCACTGATTCTGGTAGTGGCAATTATCATGGTGGGCTGGGTGGTCAGTTCAAACATCAATGGTCAAAAGTATATTAATCGCTATATTGAAAAGGAGATGAAGCCGTAGTCTGGTCCTCTGCCAGTTAGAAAATATGCGTTCTGTTGGAAGCGATAGGAGTGCTTGTGTTGCGTTTTGTGTTTTTTATGGCAGGGTATATGACATGGAATCGATTATCTGCACGCCCTGAGGCAACTTGGTGTCAGGATTTCCATCGATGACTTTGGTACGGGATACTCATCACTGAGTTATCTGAAATCACTCCCTGTCGATAAGATAAAAATAGATCAATCCTTCATTCATGATATTCCGATCGATCCAAATGACATGGCTATTACCCAGGCTATCATTGCACTGTCAGAGGTCCTCGGACTGGCGGTGCTGGCTGAAGGGGCGAGACCCGGAACAGGTTGAATTTCTAATTCGACATGGCTGTGAGCAGGCACAGGGTTTTCTCTACAGCCGGCCTGTTGATCAACAGCAAATTAAAAAGTTGTTGAGTCAACAATAGCGATTCATACGGCACTTTTCCAAGCGACTTCAACCTGGCATTCTGCGCCAGGCCGGATAGACCGGCAACAGTCGACAGGGGTTTCAGATTGCACGAACAATTCTGCCTTTGTATTGTCTTCAAAAGAATCCACTAACATTCGCTAAGACGCTTTAATTCGGGCCTGTTAACGCCAATCCAATACGTCCTGTTGCGCTTTTTCAGGCGCAACCCGGAGGGCTGGGTCTGTTTTTTGCGCCCAGCGGCGTTATCATTCGCTCATGTAGAATAACTACACTATGCTCATTCTGCCTTGCTGGACGCAAAAACAGTCCCAGCAGAGCGTATTGGATTGGTGTTAACAGGCCCTAATGACAGTTGAAACATCTGACAATCAGCCGAAGAGTAATCTGTTGCTTTGGATTGCGCTTGGGCTATTGCTGGTTGCACTTTCCCTGGTGGCGATCTATAAAGCCTGGCCAATCCTGTTTCCCCAGATCAGTCAGACCGCTACCATTGATCCGAATTGTGATCTGCGCAAAGCCCCCTGTGTCTCCTCAATCAACCATGAAGTGGCAGTCGGATTTTCAATCGAACCCCGCGAAATACCCCTGTTGAAACCCCTGAAACTGACGGTGGAGATCGCTGGGGTGGCGGTGGAGCGGGTGGAGGTGGATTTCGCCGGTGTCGATATGAATATGGGTTACAACCGGGTGGTTCTGCAACCTGTCACTGAGGGGCAATTCGAGGGTGAGGGGATGATTCCAGTCTGTGTCATGGACTCCATGGAGTGGGAGGCAAAAGTCTTGATTACAACGAAACAGGGGTTGTTGTCCGCCCCGTATCGGTTTGTCACGGTACGACCCGGTCTGACACTGCCCTGATTTCAGGATTCCGCCTGGAGAAAGGGGGAATACTCGGCTGTAGGCTGAAGGCCTGCAGGGATTCGCGCTTTGTCTCAATATCTAAAAAACCAATACTATTTATAAAAATAATGAATACTCGATTGAATCGCCGATTCTTTTAATGCTCATGCTGAAACCCAGGCACCGCGCAGACTTGCTGAAAGGTCCATTCGGACCACTTCGTACAACTTCCATGCAACATCCCGTATTACTGATTTTCGCCACTGTCAATTGAGCAACTCCTGTGTTAAATACTTGCCCTGCTTGTGGATATCGAAATTTCCACAGCAAGGCAGAAAGACCTGGAACGCTATTGCTGCGGCGCAATAAAACAATCATGCAACGCGACATGATGTGTATAGCGCAAGCTGCTATCCAGGATTATAAACAGATCAATTCTGAATGCTGAAACACCGGATTGACCGGTGTTTCGCGTTCAGGGCAGAAAAACACGGAGGAATCCACTATGGCCTTTAAGAATCGCCTTCATAGAAGCGAACTGGCCGTACCAGGCAGTAATATGCGGATGCTTGAAAAAGCCCCGCACTCTGGCGCTGACCTGGTATTCATCGATCTGGAGGATGCGGTTGCACCTTCGGACAAAGAACAAGCCAGAAAAAATGCCATCCAGGCACTGAATGAGTACGACTGGTCGAACTGTTCAGTTTCCGTTCGCATCAATGGTCTGGACTCCCACTTCTGTTATCGGGACATCGTCGATGTGGTTGAGCAGGCCGGTGACAAGCTGGATACCCTGCTGGTCCCCAAGGTCGGGCAACCATCCGATTTGGAATTTGTTGCGCTGTTGTTGGAACAGATTGAAGCAGCCAAAGGCTATAAGCAGATCAACCTGCACGCGCTGATCGAAACAGCCATGGGAATGGCGAATGTGGAAGCGATTGCGCAGAGCTGTCCCGATCGGCTTGAAGCGCTGGTCTTCGGTGTTGCGGATTATGCTGCTTCCACACAGGCACGGACCGTCAGCATGGGTGGCGTCAACCCGGACTACCATGTGTTGTCTGATGCGGATGCCGAAGGCAACCGTGATGTCTATCTGGGTAACCAGTGGCACTTCGCCATGTCGCGCATGATCGTGGCCTGCCGCGCCTACGGCTTACGTCCGATCGACGGACCGTTTGGTGATTACAGTGATCCTGATGGTTATCTGGCTGTCGCCAAATCTTTTGCTGCCCTGGGTGGTGAGGGTAAATGGGCCATCCATCCCGCGCAGATCGAGTTGGCCAATCAGGTCTTCACGCCCAGTGCGAAAGAGGTGGATCGGGCCCGTCGTATCGTCCAGGCGATGGAAGAGGCGGCGGCTGCCGGCCAGGGTGCGGTCAGTCTCGACGGTCGCATGATCGACGCCGCTTCGATTCGCCAGGCTGAAGTGATGCTGTCGAAGGTGGAACAGATCGAACGCAACTCCAAGCAGGAGGCGGCCGCGTGAATATTCATGAATATCAGACCAAGGATCTGTTTCGTCACTATAAGATCCCAGTACCCGAAGGCCGTATGGCTCACTCCGCTAATAAGGCCCTGACCGCAGCGGAACAACTCGGTGGCGAGGGTTGGGTCGTAAAGGCCCAGATCCACGCCGGTGGACGGGGTAAGGCGGGTGGCGTGCTGCTTGCGAAACAGCTCGATGAAGTACGTGAGCATGCGGAAAAACTGATCGGTAGCCACCTGGTGACCAAGCAGACCGGTGAACAGGGCCGGATGGTCAACCGGGTACTGGTTGAACAGATGCAGGATATCAAGGCGGAGTATTACCTTGGTCTGGTGATCAACCGGGCAAATCAACGGATCACCCTGATCGCATCAGCGGCTGGTGGAATGGATATCGAGGAGGTGGCCGCCAAATCACCCGACAAGGTGATCAATGAAGTGGTTGACCCCGCCGTCGGCCTGCAGGATTTTCAATGCCGCAAGGTGGCAGCCGGTATCGGTCTCAGTGGTAAACAGATCAATATGGCGGCTCGTATCATGAAGCGTCTCTATCGCTGCTTTCGTGATAAGGATGCGCTGATGGCTGAGATCAATCCGCTGGTAACCACCGGAGACGGTCAATTTCTCGCCCTGGATGCCAAGATGTCGTTCGACGGCAATGCGCTGTTTCGTCAGCCGGAGATTGCAGACCAGCGTGATTTCGATGAAGAGGATCCCAAAGAGGTCGAAGCCTCGGGGCACGATCTCAACTATATCGCCCTGGATGGCAGCGTCGGTTGCATCGTCAATGGTGCGGGACTGGCGATGGCGACGATGGATGCGATCAGCCTGTATGGGGGACGGCCCGCCAATTTTCTCGATGTGGGTGGTGGCGCCTCACCGGAGAAGATTGCCAACGCTTTCCGGATCGTTCTGGAAGATCCCAATGTGAAGGTGCTGATGCTGAATATCTACGCCGGCATCAATCGCTGTGACTGGATCGCAGAGGGGATTGTCAAAGCGGTTTCAGATCTTGAGGTCAATGTACCCATCGTGGTGCGTCTGGCCGGTACCAATCTGGAGGAGGGGCGAAAGATTTTGGCCGACTCGGGGTTACAGTATATCCATGCCGATCGTTTGAGTGACGCGGCGGAGAAGTCAGTCAAGGCACTGGCGGGAGGTGCGGCATGAGTATTTTGGTCAACAAGGATTCGAAGGTTATCTTTCAAGGTTTTACCGGACAGCATGCCACTTTTCATGCGCAAGAGGCGATTCGCATGGGCACCCAGGTGGTTGGTGGCGTAACTCCTGGTAAGGGTGGTCAAACCCATATCGACAGACCGGTTTTCGATACGGTCAAAGATGCGGTGGAGCAGACCGGCGCCGATGTGAGTGTGGTTTTTGTACCCCCTGCTTTTACCGCCGATGCGGTGATGGAGGCGATAGACGGTGGCATCAAGGTGATTGTGGTGATTACCGATGGTGTGCCGGTGCAGGACATGGTGCGGGTGAAACGTTATCTGATTGGCCATGACACCATCATCATCGGACCCAACACCGCCGGAGTGATCACACCGGAAGCGTGCAAGGTGGGAATCATGCCGGCACATATCTACGTCCCAGGGCGGATCGGTGTGGTCTCTCGCTCCGGTACGCTTAACTATGAAGCGGTGGAGCAGATGAGTGAACTGGGTCTGGGTATCTCCACCAGCATCAGCATCGGCGGTGATCCGGTGAATGGCTGTGATTTTCTGACCCTGATGAAGCAGTTTGCTGAGGATGATGAAACCGATGCGGTGTTGATGATCGGTGAGATCGGCGGATCACAGGAGGTCGAGGCGGCCACCTGGGCCAGGGATCACATGGATAAACCACTGATCGGATTTATCGCTGGCGCAACCGCACCCCCTGGACGGACCATGGGGCATGCCGGGGCGATCATCTCCGGCGAGGACGATACCGCCCAGGCAAAGATGAAGCGTCTGGCTGAACTGGATGTGCATGTGGTTCAGAATGCGGCGGAGATTGGACGCACGGTTCAACAGAGCCTGGAGCGCCAGGAGTGTGTCGCCTAGTCATTTGTCTGTCGGCCTGGCCGCAAAACCAAGCGGGATGGATGGTTGGGCCAGGCTGAGTGAAAACATCTTTTGGCTTAGGTTTAATTCTCTAAAATCATTGCGTTAACAACCCCCGGTTGCGATAGGCGGTGCCAGGCAAGGGATTGGGATAGTGGCATCAGCGGGCAGGGGTGTGATTGGTGTTAACAGGCCCTAGGACAGGCTCTTTGATGGGTAATGGATGGTGGCTGACAGGGGTTGAGGGAGCCCGCTTATATCAGGCTTTATCAACCAGAACTTGTATTTGGCAAAGAATAGGAGGAACATTCCTCAAATTCACCCCTGTCACAGGTCCGGTGTAATGAAAAGGCTTTTGATACTCAACAGCAAGGGAGGCTGTGGGAAGACAACGATCGCGACCAATCTGGCGGGTTACTACGCCTCGGCCGGGACGCCGACTGCATTGTTCGACTATGATCCTCAAGGTTCCAGTCATCGCTGGCTGGAGCTGCGCTCCGATGAGCTCTCAAATATTCATGGTGTGTTTGCAGCCAAACCGACTCAGGGGGCTGTAACCCAGGCGTTTGCCCAGCGGGTTCCCGGAGAAACAGAGCGTATCGTGGTGGATACACCGGCCTCCATGAAGCGCTTGGAAATGATGAATATGCTGAGGAATGCATCGGCGGTCATCGTTCCGGTATTGCCCTCCGCCATCGATCGCCATGTTACCCTAGATTTCATACAGGAGCTGACAACCCTCTGTCGTCAAATGGGTATCAACATTCCGGTGGGTATCGTGGCCAATCGGGTACGCTTGAATACCCGCGCCTTTAAACAGCTTCAGGAGACCTTGGAACTGCTGGATATCCCACTGGTGGCCTTTCTGCGGGATACCCAAAACTATGTCCATGCAGCGGAATCCGGCTGTGCGATTGTCGAGTTGAAGACCGCCTCGATGAAAAAGGACAGGCAGCAGTGGCTGGCATTGATCGAGTGGTTGGAAAGTGCGCATACACCACCGATGACACCAACTGCCGAGAAACAACAGGCTGGACTGCATAGTTAGTTGGCCAGGCGCTAAATAGGGTGGCTGATCGTTACCTTATTTACCGCGTGGCTCACAAGTTCTTAGGGCTGATTCAGTTGTGTTAACAGGCCCTCGATTCTGTACCATTCCCCCAATCCTCATTAATAATCCTCTTTTTAATTCGTAATAGGACTTGGTTATGACCACCATCGGTACCCCCTTTACCTCCAATGCAACGAAGATTCTGTTTTGTGGTTCCGGCGAGTTGGGTAAAGAGGTGGTTATCGAGCTGCAGCGCTATGGCTGCGAGGTGATTGCCTGTGATCGTTATGAGAATGCCCCGGCAATGCAGGTGGCTGATCGTGCCTATACATTCTCAATGCTCGATGGTGAGGCATTGAGAGAGGTGATCGAACAGGAGAAGCCGGATTACATCGTGCCGGAGATCGAGGCCATATCCACCGATACCCTGGTCGAACTTGAAGCCGAAGGATTCAATGTGATTCCGACCGCCAATGCCGCCAGACTGACTATGAACCGTGAGGGTATCCGCCGCCTGGCAGCGGAGACGCTGGGCATTCCAACCTCCGACTACCGCTTTGTCGATAACCGGCAGGACTTCATGAATGCGGTCTCCGAGATCGGCATACCCTGTGTAGTCAAACCGATCATGAGCTCATCCGGTAAAGGTCAGAGCACCATTCAAAGCGATACGGATGTTGAAAACAGCTGGACCTATGCACAAGAGGGTGGGCGTACCGGGGCAGGGCGGGTTATCGTCGAGGGGTTTGTCGACTTTGACTATGAGATCACCCTGCTGACCATACGCCATATCGATGGGGTCAGTTTCTGTCTACCCATCGGACATCGTCAGGAGGATGGGGATTATCAGGAGTCATGGCAACCTCAACCGATGAGCGATGCCGCCTTGAGCAGAGCCAGGGAGATTGCCGAAAAGGTGACCTCAGCGCTTGGTGGACGGGGGATTTTCGGTGTGGAGCTGTTTATCAAAGGCGATCATGTCTATTTCAGTGAGGTCTCTCCCAGGCCCCATGACACGGGTATGGTGACCATGATCTCTCAGGATCTGTCCCAGTTTGCCCTGCACAGCCGGGCGATTTTAGGCTTGCCGATTCCGAACATCAGACAACATGGTCCCTCGGCATCCGCGGTGGTGCTGGTTGCGGGGGAATCAAATAACGTCCGTTTCGGTAATCTCGAAGCAGCCATCGCAGAGGCGGATACTCAACTCAGGCTCTTCGGTAAGCCGGGGGTCAGCGGCAAGCGCCGTATGGGTGTGGCGTTGGCGCGCGGTGAGGATATCGAACAGGCAAGAGAGAAGGCCACGAATGCGGCCGCTGCCGTGACCACTGAGCTCTAATCAATTCAGGTTTCACAGTATCAAACGCTGCTGTGGCGGCACTCCTGCGCTGTAGGAAAAATACTCATCTCCAATCGAGTTATCACTTCCAATGATCTGATCTGAAGGGATAAATCAGATAAAGCTCAACCAGTTTCCAAGCAGATTTTTCCTCAGGCGAATAGGCTTCAATGTGAAAATTTGTGCCCAGAGTCTGTGAGATGAATTTTTGCAGAGAAATAATATAGAATATTCGAAATTTTTAATGCGCTAACAAAATTGGCCTGCCACCGCCTGTTCTGTGGCCAGTCCTCTGACAGGAGAGAATCTGATGTTCCGCACACGCCCAATTGTGACCATGATGCTTGGCCTGATGATCCCAGTCGCCCCGGCAACCCTTCTGGCTGACAATAAAACGGCTTCAGAATGTCCACCGATGACTGCTTATGAAGCTGTTCAGGTCCCGGATTGGGTGAAACAGCGCCGTACTGAAATGGAGAGAATGCGTGAGCAGTTTGCAGCACAGCGTCAGGCCATGATGGCGCGTCAAATGGTACCCATGCAGCCTTATCAATCTGCCGAGCAACGCGAATGGGTGGCTGAACGCCGTAACCGCTTACCGATGGCACCACAAATGCCTGGGTTCAATCTGCCTCAAGTACCGGAGTGGGTCGCTCAGCGTCGTGCCCAGCACTCCGCCATGCCGCAAATGCCGGCATTTCAGCCACCACAGTTCCCCGCCAGGCCGATGATCGATCAGGCCCCGAAGTCGTTACCCCCCTCGATGGTTTTTGAGCGTCCTGAACTGCCGGAGTGGGTAAAAGAGCGGCGGGCCCGGATGGCGCCGATGCCTCAGCTGCCAACCGCCAACCACTATCCCGATAGAGCGCAATACCCGGTAGCTGTCGCCCCTGCGAATGGTCTACCGGTCTATCGGGCTCCCGCGCCTTTTTACGGCCGTCCCTATCCTCGCCATGGCTGGGGTGGGTCTGATTGGGGGCCGTTTGATGGTATGGGTGATCTGTTCGGTGATATGGATATGAGTTTCAACTTCAAACTGCGTGGCTCAGGCTCCGCCTATGGTGACGGTCGGGGGTATCACGGTTATGGCAATGGGCTTCATGGCTGGGCACCGGTAGCGGCACCGTCTGAACTTAATCTACCGGCTGCCGCTGCAGTTGAAGCGGAACAGCCCGCTACCGCAGAAGACTCAGTGGCGGCTGCAATTGAAAATGAGGAACAGCCGACAGTTGATGAGGGTTCGATTGTGGCCACCGACAGCGATGGTGATGGGGTGCTGGATATTGCAGATATCTGTCCGGATACCACAGCCGGTGCGGAGGTTGACGGCTTGGGTTGTGAGCAGAGTGTATCCATTGTCCTTCGTGGGGTTAACTTCAAGACCGACTCCGACCAGTTGACCGACACCTCTACCGAGATTCTCGATCGAGTGGCCAATACCCTGATTGCCAATCCCACCGTGGCGGTTGAAATCGCCGGTCACACAGACAGCGATGCGGATGAAGCCTATAACAAGGATCTGTCACAACGCCGTGCCGAGATGGTTATGAGCTACCTGACAGAGAAAGGGGTGATCGCCGATAACCTGAGTGCCATGGGATACGGTGAAGAGCAGCCGATCGCTTCCAATGAGACGGCTGAAGGTAAAGCAGAGAATCGTCGGGTTGAGCTTGTTCGTAACAAGTAGACTGACTTTGATCCATCTTTCAGGGGACCTATTTTGCGTCCCCTGAAAAGTTGAGTTTTGTGATCACCGGGTCTGATTGATACCGTGTTTTCTCAGTTTTCTGTAGAGGGTATTACGGCTCATACCCAGGGCTTCCGCCGTCTTTGAGATATTCCAGTTATGTTCTCCAAGGGAGGCAACGATCACCTGCTGTTCGGCTGACTGCAGCGGATTGTCCTCTGACTCATCTTCGGTTTGTTCATCAACGCTCTCTTTGAGGGAGAGTTCCAGTGGTGCAACTTCCTCTTTTTCAGCGGGCGGGGATGTCACATAGTCGAGGTTGAAATCATCACGCTGTAACTCGACGCCGTCACACAAAGCAATGGCAGTACGGATGACAAAACGCAGTTGCCGTAGATTACCCGGCCATTGGTAACTCAACAAAGCATCCATCGATTCCTTTGAGATTCTCAGTTCACTACCGGTGTCGTTCTCTGCCGCCAGAACCTTGAGAATGATCTTGCTCAGGTCCTCCCGTTCACGCAACGGGGGAAGGTTAAGGGTGATGCCATTCAGGCGATAGTAGAGGTCCTCCCTGAACTCACCATTGTAAACCAGGGTGCGCAGATCACGATGAGTGGCTGTCACCACGTGCAGGTCCACCTTTACCGGAAGATCGCCACCCAGTGGCACAACCTCCTGGGTTTCCAGTACACGAAGCAGTCGGGATTGCATGGCCAGCGGCATGTCACCGATCTCATCCAGAAACAGGGTACCTCCGTCGGACTCGATGAATTTACCCCGGCGACCATCTCTACGGGCTCCGGTAAAGGCCCCCTGGCGATAACCGAACAGCTCGCTCTCGATCAGCGTCTCTGGAATTGACGCACAATTCAACGCAATAAAAGGTTTCTCTCGCCGTTCACTGGCCAGATGAATTGCCTGCATGAAGAGCTCCTTGCCGGTACCGGTCTCCCCATGCAGCAGAATCGGGATGCGTTTGTTCATCACCCGCTCGGCCCGTCGTGCCGCCTCTTTCATGCGCGGGTCTTCACCTGCAAGTACTGATAATTTGCAGAGTTCACCACGACACTCATCCGGGTTACGTTCTGCCGGAGGTATGGAGAGATCCCTGTTGCGGCGTCTGGTTTTCTCTTTGAACTTGAGTAGATGTCCATAAAGTTGATTGCCATTGCGCTGATCCCTGAAGCTGCAGACCTGGTTATCACCGGCATCAGCATGCAGCAACATGCTTTTCAGCTCTTTGCCGAGAATCAGATCGATCTCCTGGTTGAGCATGTTGTGGCGATCATTGAGGCGCAGGATTTTCAAAGCACTCTGATTGATTGCACGTACCCGGTTTTGTTCATCGATGGCCAGCAGTCCCTCTGAAGCCAGCCCCAGATGATTGGCCTGTTGATGGAAACGCAGGATCCGCAGGTTTCTCATCTCATGCAGAAAATACTGATTTTCGATAATCGTTGCCGAGTTTGCCACCAATGCACGAGCCAGAACCTGGGCTGACATACTGTCTTCATTGCTGCAGCAGGAGGCATCCAGTACCGCCAGTAGATTGCCGTGGGGATCGTGGATCGGTGCAGCTGAACAGGTGAGGTCGATATTTTGCGAAAGAAAGTGTTCGTCTTTATGCACGGTCAGTGGCCGGCCTTCCGCGATACAGGTACCAATGCCGTTGGTGCCTGCATGGGATTCTCCCCAGTTGGCGCCCTGCCAGAGTCCGGCCTCCCTGAAATCCTGTTCCAGATGGTCCCCTGTCAGGTGGTTGAGAATAACCCCGTCATTGTTGGTGAGGATGAGAGCGTAACCGGAACCTTTCAATGAGCTGTAGAGGTTCAGCATCTCCGGTTCAGCGAGCAGCAGAAAACCTTCAAAGCGTTGGCATAACTCTCTCAAGGCAGTGGCGTCGACCACGGCAGGACAGTGGATATGCATCGGATCGAGTTCAACGGTATCTGCACAGCGACGCCAGGAGGTGAGAATCTGGCTGGCTATCTCTGAACTCGCGGTGGGTTTTTTATCGGCGAGTACGGCGAAAATATTTTGTGCATGTTGACGCTGTAGGTGTCTGTGAGCCATCTACTACATCCTCCAACCTAACCTTAAACTTCAAGGGTTTATTTATAGTTAAGTTGCAAATCTGTAGAACAGTTTTGCAGTGGCATTATCGTGTGCCGACTCCATGGCGAAGTTTTATACTGCAAAACCGTTGATACTCAATTGTATCCTGCATCGATAAGCGGATCGGACCGTTTCACGGACCGAGCAACCGCGGAGCATACTACTGTTCGCTCCCGGAAAACAATCTCCAAAGGGGTTAAATAAGGACAGCCACCACTGCTCCTTATCACTATTACAACTCCCGCTGTACGACTGAAGACTCTGATCAGCTGACGAATACGTTGCAGCGATGCGTGACACCTTTATTGTCACAGTGATTCAGCTCATGACGCTGCAAGCTTCGCTATCACTCGATGGGATGGGTGTGATATGCCATGTAATATTCGAATAAGTCTAGACAACTTGTTTGCTTACAGCAAACTTATAATTTCTGATACTTAATCACTTGTGAGTTGTGGAATTATCAGGATTATTAAGGCCTTACTTTACCGGGCCGTTGATGACGGATGCCAAAACCGGAAACGGATTTGGTAACAAACTGTGCCAACTGGCGCAATGCCTGAGGTGATTCAGAGACAGAAAAGCATATGCGAGTCTGATGCTTCATACCAATTGAAACCGCTATTCAGCGCAAACGACAGTTACCCCTGAAGGGACTGAATTCCTTCAGTTGGGCGCTCGTAAGGTCAATTCAGAGAGCCCATGAGGCTGCGCCAAAAAGAGCAATCCTGCTACTGTCACCTGTTGTAACGAAACTGATACACAGTTTGTTGTGATCTGATACCCCGCCTTTTTCAGATTTTTCCATCATTTGTTTTTGCTGCTGTAAATCCTTTTTAAAATCATAGAGATATATCTTTTTTTGTTATGGCCTGGGTCTTGCTATAGATGTTTGAAGGAGAGTATGGCTGCGTCAGTGTGATCTGTCCTGCTGACCATCCATCGACGATCAACCACTATCGGGGAGGAGAAACAAATATGAAATTCCCGCTGAAATTCAAGGCTCTGAGTGCAGCTATGGCGACCGCTGTAGTGACTGCAGGGCTCAGTCTGACCAGTCTTGCCCAGGCTGGGGTTACCCAGGCTGATATTGACGCTGATGCCTCGACCACCGGTGATGTGGTGAGTTGGGGAATGGGCCAACAGGGCCAACGCTACAGCCCGCTAAAAAAGATCAACAAAGGTAATGTGAAAAAGTTGGTGCCGGCTTGGAGTTTCTCCTTTGGTGGTGAAAAACAGCGCGGTCAGGAGGCTCAACCGGTTGTGCATAATGGCCGGATCTTTGTAACCGGCTCCTATTCACGACTCTATGCGGTGGATGCGACAACCGGTGAAGAGCTGTGGCAGTACGATCACCGCTTGCCGGATGGTATTTTACCTTGCTGTGATGTGATCAACCGGGGTGCGGCCCTGCATGGCGACCTGGTCATCTTCGGCACCCTGGATGCCCGTCTGGTGGCGCTCGATCAGGCTACCGGTAAGGTGAAATGGCGTTCCAAGATTGATGATTACAAGGCTGGCTACTCATTCACCGCTGCGCCTTTGATTGTCAAGGATATGGTCATTACCGGTGTCTCCGGTGGTGAGTTCGGCGTTATCGGCCGGGTTGAGGCGCGGGATGCCCAGACCGGTAAACTGCGCTGGATCCGTCCCTCTGTTGAAGGCCATATGGGCTACATCTGGAAAGATGGCAAGAAGATGGAGAACGGTATCACTGGCAAGACCAACGCGACCTGGCCTGGTGATCTGTGGAAGACCGGTGGTGCTGCCACCTGGCAGGGGGGTACCTATGACCATGAAACCGATCTGATCTTCTACGGTACCGGTAATCCAGCACCATGGAATGCCCATATGCGTCCTGGAGACAATCTCTACTCCACCTCCACCCTGGCGATTGATCCGGATACCGGCAAGATCTCCTGGCACTATCAATATACCCCCAACGACGGCTGGGATTATGACGGTGTAAATGAGCTTGTCTCATTCAATTCCGGTGGTAAAAAACTGGCAGGTCATGCGGACCGTAACGGTTTCTTCTATGTGTTAGACCGTACCAACGGCAAAGTTGAGAATGCATTCCCCTTCGTTACCCGGGTCGATTTTGCCAAGGGTATCGACAAGAAGACCGGACGCCCGATCGAGACCGGACTGCGCCCCGGTGATCCCACCAAGAGTGCCGACGGTAAAAAGGGCGAGACGATCTTTATCGCACCTTCATTCCTCGGCGCCAAAAACTGGATGCCGATGGCCTACAGTCCAGACACCGAGCTGTTCTATGTGCCAGCCAACGAATGGGGCATGGACATTTGGAATGAGCCTGTGACCTACAAGAAGGGTGCAGCCTATCTGGGTGCCGGATTTACCATCAAACCGCTCTACGACGACTACATCGGTGCACTGCGGGCAGTTGATCCGAAAACCGGTGATATCAAGTGGGAGTACAAAAACAATGCTCCTTTGTGGGGCGGTGTGATGACCACCGGTGGTGGACTGGTCTTTACCGGTACACCTGAGGGTTACCTCAAAGCCTTTGATGCTGAAAACGGTAAGGAGCTGTGGAAATTCCAGACCGGTTCCGGCGTTGTCGGCTGTCCCATCACCTGGGAGCAGGATGGCGAACAGTTCATCGCTGTCCCATCAGGCTGGGGTGGTGCAGTACCGCTTTGGGGCGGGGATGTGGCCAGCAAGGTCAAGTACCTGAATCAGGGTGGTTCGCTTTGGGTTTTCAAGCTCTCTGACGCCTGATGCCCATACCCTGGACGGCGGGCAGCCAGGTACTGTCCGTCGTCCAATCACTTTCCGATCGGCAGTCACGATTGGATGTCGTTCAAACCAGGGTGTGATGTCACCCACTGTTTAGTCCATTAATTGACGGAGTTTTTTTTCATGCGCCTCCCATCACTCAAACTCGCCGCACTCGCGACGGTCCTCTGGGCCGCTACAGTTACCACGGCCTTTGGCCATGGCGATGTCGCACCACAACCAGTTGACACCTCCGCACTGCGCCAACTGGGTGAGGAGTGGCTGGAACTGAATCCATACCCCGGAGATGACAAGGCTATCGAGATTGGTTCATCTGCCTATAATCAAAACTGTGCACGTTGTCATGGGCTGGGTGCCGTATCCGGCGGTATCGCGCCCGATCTGCGCAACCTGCCACCGGATGAAGAGGGCGATGCCTGGTACATCATGCGGATACGCAATGGTGCTATCCGTAATGGCATCACCTATATGCCGCCTTTTGAAGGCATTCTCTCCCAAGAGGCCATGTGGTCGATCAGGGCTTGGCTGGTAACCCTGGAACCAGATCAATAATAAAACGATTTATTTGGAGGGTGATGATGCAGAAACTGTTGAAAGCTGTGCTGATGTCCATGCTGGCATCCGTGTTCATGGCCTCAGCACTACAGGCCGATGAAGAGCAAACGGCCCTGCAGCGTATCCAGGAGCGTGGTGTATTGGAGGTGGCGGTGTATGCCGATTTCCCGCCTTTTTCCTATCGCGGAGAACGGGGACGTATTGTCGGCATCGATGTGGATATCGCTCACGCATTGGCCAAACGGTTGGGCGTTGTCGCGGCGATTCGTGCGGTTGGCGCTGATGAAAACATGGAGGATGATCTGCGCAACAACGTCTGGAAGGGACACTACCTGGGTGGTGGTGTTGCGGATGTGATGCTGCATACTCCATTCGATGAAGCTTTTGCCGAAGAGAATGACCGGGTCAGTTTCATCGCACCCTACTATCGGGAGCAGATTGTGTTCGCCGTGGTGGCGGATAAAGCGGGACGTGGTTCGCCTCTGGAGATCTTCACCCGTGAAAAGATTGGTGTTGAGCTGGACACCCTGGCCGATTTCTACCTGCTGACCGCCTATAGTGGCCGGATCCGTGATCAGGTGGTGCACTATCGTAATATGAGCGAGGCGGTGGCTGATCTGAAGGCCGGTGAATTGAGTGGTGTCGCCGGACCCCGCAGTGAAATTGAATTCGCCCTGGGAGCGGGCAGAAATGGCTACGCAGTAGGTCCGATTCAGATGCCGGGTATGCGCAGCAGCGGCTGGGATCTGGGCGCTGCCGTGCGGCAGGGTAATCAGCAACTGGCGAATGCCCTAGACCAGGCGATGATTGAGGTTCGGGAGACAGGAGAGCTGCAAAAGATCTTCGAAAAGCATGGCTCCAGCTATCAGCTGCCAAGCCGTATCGTGAGACTCAAACCTGAAAGCTCAGGTGTGATTGCCTACAGTGATGATGCGAAACTCTGTCTACGTCGCCCTTAGTGCTTCACTCTGCCTGACAACCGGATCCGTTGCGGCGGATCTGGCGGGAGATTATCGCCTCTCTATGGAAAACCAGGCCGGTGAGCGTCAACATCTGGCTCAGGTTGAGATTCGTCAGGCAGAGCAGGGCTACAGTTATTGGATCGATTGGCTTGAAGCGCCATTTGAGAACCACTTTCTCTCGATGCGTCCGTTTAAGTGTCTGCCCCATTCTCAACGCATGATCTGCCGCTTGCCCTATCCCTACGAGATAAAGCGGCGTATCACCGAGTCGGATCTGACCGACCTGGAATATGATCTGCTGTTCCTGCACAAAGTACCGGGCGAGTACGGTATCAATGCCTGGAATGGCCTCTACTATGTATTGAAAAAGTCCGGCAGGGAACTGGTTGGTGAGCTGCATGAAACCGATCTCAATGTCCTGCAGGCGCCTCCTGAGGATGGGGGTCTGCGGCCCATAGATCCGATGGAGATTCATCCCGCTTCCGATACCCTCTGGCCGCGCCGCATACTGCTCGAGCCAATACCATAGGTCTCTGTTATGAGATATCGGATCTATTGTCTGCTGTTCCTGCTGTTAGCACGACCGCTTGATCTGTTTGCAGCCGAATCGCCTGCCGATCCCCTCAACTCCGTCATGTGGCATGAGATGCATCAGCGCCTGCTGGATGGGGCGCCGGTGGTATTCGATGAGCGGGTGAGGGTGTCTGCTCCCGCTGTTGCTGAGGACTCGCTTAACCTGCCGCTGTGGATCGATGCCACGGCCCTGGGTGAGGTCGAACGTCTGCTGGTATTTGCCGAACTCAATCCGATTCCGAAGGTGCTGGATATGCAGCCGTTAAAAGCAGCGCCCCGCATCGGTCTGCGGATCAAGGTGCAGCAGGCCACCCCGGTCAGGGCGGCTGCACTGACAGCGGACGGAGTCTGGCATCTGGGCGGTGTTCTGGTGGATGCGGCCGGTGGTGGGTGTACAGCGCCCAGTATGGGCAGCGGCTCCTCGGACTGGGCTGACCGGCTGGGGGAAGTGACAGCCCGACTCTGGTCGAGAGAGAATCACAGCCGGCTGCGTGCCAGTATCGTACATCCAATGGATACTGGGTTGGTTGCCGGAATTCCCGCCTTCTATCTGGAACAACTGGAGATCCGGGCGAGCGGGGGAGATCTGATCAGTCGTCTCGCCCTGTTTGAGCCGATTGCAGAGAACCCGGTGTTGACGCTTGATCTGCCGAAAGTCAAACAACTCACGATGGCCGGACGCGACAATAACGGTAATCCGGTCGAGGCTCAGATTAGTGAAAGCAGTCAGACCGGGAGTAACCGTCTGTGAGATGTTTGATCTTCATTTCAGTACTGCTGCTGGTTGGCGTGTGCCAGGCTGTGGAGCGGGATTATCAGTTGAAGCCGCAGCAGGTCGCTGAAGACACCTATGTGTTGATTGGCCATGACGAACACTTCAGTTTTTCCAATGGGGGTAACATCGTCAATACCGGTTTTATCGTTACCGAAGCGGGTGTGGTGGTGATTGACAGTGGACCCTCCAGACTCTACGGCGAACAGTTGAAAGCGGCGATCGCCCGGGTAACCGATAAACCTGTGGTAAAACTCTTTATCACCCATATGCACCCGGACCATTTTCTCGGTAATCAAGCCTTTGAGGATCTGCCGATTGGCGCCCTGAAAAAGACCCAGGGTGGGATTCGATTGCTGGGTGAGACATTCAATGACAATCTCTATCGCCTGGTCGGCAGCTGGATGAAAGGCACCCGGGTGGTGGCGCCTAATCTGCAGGTCGAACCGGGTCTGGAGGAGATCGGCGGTCACCGTCTGCAGTTGATTGCTCTGAAGGGTCATACCGGGGCCGATCTGGTGATACTGGATCAGACCAGCGGTGTGCTGTTTGCCGGTGATCTGGTGTTCTACGGCCGTACCCCGACCACCCCTCATGCCCGCTTGGATGAGTGGCAAGCGGCACTTCAGCAACTGCAAAAACTCGATTTCAAGGTATTGGTTCCCGGGCATGGCCCGCCGGTTACCAGTGAAGTGGCCATATCCCAAACCTCAGCTTATCTGAATTGGTTGCAGACCTACCTGACAGAACAAGCCGGTTCCGGTGCCGCGATGGCGGAATTACTGCAACCCGAAGCCCCTCAACATCTGCGGGAGCTGGCGGTCTTCAGTGAAGAGTACACCCGTTCACTGAGCCATCTCTATCCTGCTCTTGAGGCAGCCGCCCTGGCTGAGGGTAAGGTAGAGCAGCAACAGTGAGGGGGGTGTCATGGCTGTTCTGCCTCCTGATACTGGTTTCTCTGTTGCTGCCACTCCAGAGTTTCGCCGGGAATCAGTCTGAGCTCTTCTCCGAACCGGGGTATCGAATCGCAAACTATCGCAGGCCGCTGCCAGATCAACCGCCTGCGGGCGAACGCATCGATACCGAGATCCTGTTGGAACTGATCAAACGGAGCAATCCGTTGCTGGTGGATGTCCTGGCAATCACTTTACGGCCGGAGAGCGCCGAGTTCGGCCTCTCTTGGTTGCCCGCCTCCCCACGCCAAAACCTGCCTGGCAGCACCTGGCTGCCGAATGTGGGGTATGGCTATCTGGAGCCCTGTATGCTGGCCTGGCTGGAGCGTACGCTGCAGCGTCTCACCGGTGGTGACCTGAATCGAGCAGTGGTTTTTTATTGCATTACCGATTGCTGGATGTCCTGGAATGTAGTCAAGCGCGCATCCGAGCTGGGATATCGGAATCTCTACTGGTATTCGGAGGGGAGTGACGGTTGGGCCGCAGCGGGGCTACCACTGGTTGCCGCTGAGCCACAGCCTCTGCCGGGGATGACAGCGGGGGAGAAGGATACCCTGTTCGACTGTCCGGCCACTGACCTCAAAGCAGCGCTGAACCGAAGTGACGAGGCGGATAAGCAGGGTGTGCTGCTGTTTTTCGAGACGCACCACTGCCCCTTCTGTCGGCGGATGCGCGCTGGGGTGCTTGCCGATCCCGGGTTGATCACCCACTATCGGCGAAATTTTGTCGCACTCGCCCTGGATATGGAAAGCGATCAGCCGTTAACCGACTTCGACGGCACCAGCACCAGTGCCAGGGAAGTGGCACAACGCCTGGGTGTGGTGCGCACTCCGACCATGCTGTTCCTGGACAACCAGGGTGAGGAGGCCTACCGCTATTCCGGGCTGATCGTCGATCCGCGCAGATTCCGCTCACTGGCAGATTATGTCTCCGGAGGTCATCAGCAGAGCATCGGTTTCAAAACCTATTACAAACAGCAGCAGGACTGAAAGCCCCTCTCCCTTGATGGGAGAGGGGAGTTAATATCACTGTTTATTTGACATTCTGACAATAATTCTGACCCCAGCTCTTTATCAATATGGGGTCTTCAACGTTAGTAATAATTGACTGTGTTACGGATTGAGCATGTCAGGATAGACGCTTTATCGGTAGCTTTGTCGTACGTGAAACAGTAACAACTCATCCTCTCTATACAGCTACTCTCACTAACCCGCATTTCTCACCAAACAATTGAATAAGGCCGAGTCTCGTGGCATAACTGTTCTTCAGATCCGTATTTTTCAATAAATTCGTGCAACCCAAGGCCTTTCTGAAACTGAATCGTATTCTTGGGCATGATGGAAACCCTCCTGTAATCAGTAGGTTCCATTATGATCAGGTCACAGGCTCAATAGCTGAGTCTTGTGCGTAATCAGGAATGCTTATATGTTATGCACAAAAACCAACTTCACGATATTGAGGAGGTTTCATATGGGAGCATGGTCACACGAACCGTTCGGTAATGATGACGCGAATGATTGGGCCTACGGTCTTGAAGGTTTTGTTGATCTTTCGCTAATCGAAAAAACCCTTGATAGAGCATTAGAAGCTGAAAAATATCTCGAAGCTCCAAAAGCCTTGGAAGCAGTGGCCGCCGTCGAGGTCTTGGCAAAGCTTCTCGGTAAAGGAACACAAACAGATACCTATACCGAAAAGGTTGATGAGTGGTGCAAGTCAATATCTGCCCAGCCTAGTGCTGCGATTCTCACAAAAGCAAATCGCGCCTTGGAGCGCATTCTTGGCGAGAACTCAGAATTACGAGAGCTTTGGGAAAAAGACGATGCGCAAGAATGGCACAGCTCAATAACTGGCTTGCAAAGGGCTATCAGTGCATAACCAGGCGCTCCACTCGACCAAAAACCGCTGCGCGGTTTTCGTCGAGTGAGCTTGGTCGTTATGAGCAAAAAACAGGAATAAAATTACCCGACCTCGCTTCAACAAATCAGTAATCACATTTATGACGTTGTGTGGGTTTACTGTCACGTGTGTGGCGCGTGACCTGTTTGACACGACGGATGTGATTATCGGTTTAGAGTGGG
>NZ_JBSYOP010000014.1:0-11728 GCF_058244685.1 Candidatus Thiodiazotropha sp. AKAK2
CGTACCCCCATGGAAACCTGGGAGGATGGGAAACAAATCTGGCAGGAGAAGTTCTTGAATTGAACTTAACCTGACAGTCACCTCCGGAAAATCCGGTAACTGTCAGATCGGGTCGTGATTACTACAAATAAGTCCGTTCTTTTCCGGAAGTTAAAACGAGCGATGACTCTTAAGGATGTGTTAGTAAGATAGCTTATGAATGACCTCACACTACTTCAGTAAACGAGTCAAATATGATCGGAAGGGGTCTGGCGAGTCTCCTCATAAAGCCGTGTCAATTTCTGTTCCATCTCTTTCATGCGCCATTTAAGCCATAACGCGTTCTGTTTCATACCTCTTACAGAAAAACTGCTGATGCTGTCGTGATGAGTTGCAATATGATCAAATGCTCGACAGAGTTGTTCACAGCGTGAGTTGAATTCTGAAAACTCCTCACAATAGCTTTTCAGTCTGTTTGAGTAAGAGGGCGCTGCTTTAAGTTTTCCATGTAACAATAATCGATTCCTTGTTGCTGTAGCGAATAATCAGGTAGAGCGTTTTGGCTTCTGTTGTTCGCTCTGTTCTTTGGGGTAGAGGTCAGGTCGTAACTCATGTCTGCTCAATATAGCCCCGGAATGGCGTTCAAGTAACAGGGTCAACCTTCCACTGGGCTTTCTAAAACCAGAGGCGATCTGAGTCAGGTAGATATATTTGGTACCGCACTTTGCTGCCAGACGGGTGGCTGCCTCGCGACCTTCCGTTGCAATAAATGTTTTCATATCCATATTGAGGGAGAACATTAGCACAAAGCTAAATGAGTAGCAATATGTGCATGGCCAGTCATATAGCAATTTGCTATTGTTTTCCGACCATGAATATCAAGACGATACGTAAAGCCAATCTGTTGGATCAGATTGACCGTTTTCATTCCCAGCGGGAGTTTTCCGAAAAGGTTGGCCTGACGCCAGCCCATGTGAGCCAGATGGTTACAGGAAGGCGCAACATGGGGGATGTGGTTGCCAGACGGATCGAAACCGGTCTCGATCTGCCTGAAGGTTATATGGATGTTCAGCACCCGGTGGAAGGGGTGGAGTATCAATATCCGAAGATCAAAGGACGTAAACAGCCTGCCGTCTCAGATGGGGATAATCTGGAAACCCTGCTGATGTCAGTACGTCAGATGAATCAGCGTCTCTCACCGAAAACCCGAGAGGTGGTGGCAAAAATTGAGCGGGCTGCTCTGAATGGCAAGTTGACGGATGAGGAGTGGACTACCCTGGAACGCTTGCTTATCTGTTTTGAAAAGGGGTGCTGAGCATCCTTTCCTACCTTAAGTAAATATCCTCAGTGTGGTTATTCACTCAAGACTTAATGATGCGAAGGGTTGAATCACAACCTGGTCCCCTTCACTGACCCCGGCGCAACTTTCCGGCAGTAGGATAAAGCAGTTTCCACGACTCATTGAAGTGAGAATTCCCGAGCCCTGTTGACCAACGGACTCAACCCTGAGCTGACCATCGTCAGTGGTGGAAAAAAGACCCCGTATAAACTCATATCGCCCAGGCCGCTTGCGGAGTGTGTCATGACAGACTGCCGTCAGGGTGAAAGGTTGATAGGGCTTGCCAGTGGCCATGTAGTGTATGGCCGGCAGAACGAACTGATAGAAAGTGACCATGACCGCCACCGGGTTACCGGGCAGGCCAAAGAAGCGGGTTTGTCCCAGTTCGCCAAATGCCAGGGGGCGCCCTGGTTTCATGGCGATTTTCCAGAAGTGGATTTCACCCAGCTGTTGCAGGATCTTTTTTGTGTAGTCGGCTTCACCAACCGAAACGCCGCCGGATGAGATCACCATATCCGCCTCTGCAGCGGCTGCCTGGAAGGCCTGACGCAAGGCTTCCGGGTCATCTTTGATTACTCCCATATCGAGCAGATCCACGCCACAGTTTTTCAGCATGCCGTAGAGACTGTAACGGTTACTGTCGTAGACATCCCCCTCTCTCAGGGATTCACCGATACCGCGCAATTCATCGCCGGTGGAGAAGAAGGCGACACGGGGTCTGCGTCTGACGCTGACCTCTCCAAAGCCGAGTGATGCCATGACCCCCAGATCGGCAGCCGTCAGGCGCCTGCCCGGTTCCAGCACACGGCTGCCTTTGGCAATATCCTCACCGGCATGACGCACATTCTGTCCCTGTTTGTGTTGCGAGGTGAAAGAGACCATTTGCGTCTCATCGAGCTTCGCCTGCTCCTGCATGATGACCGTGTCCGTACCTTCGGGCATCGGCGCGCCGGTCATGATGCGAATACACTCACCGGATTGGCAATGACCTGGAAAGGGTTGACCGGCCACGGTAGTGCCGATCAGTTTGAAACTTGTAATAGAGGAAGATTGCAGATCTGAGCCCTTCAGAGCATAGCCATCCATCGCGGAGTTGGTATGGCCGGGAACATCGAGTGGGGAGATGATTGGTTGTGCCAGCACCCGGCCCAGAGCATCGCGCAGTGCCAGCCGTTCAGTGGTCAGGATCGGCTTGATACCACTCTGGATCGCCTCTCGGGCTGCAGCAACCCGGAGGGTGCTGGATGGTTCGGGATCAGCGCAACTGGTTTGAGGATTGGTGGCTTGCCGGGTCATGAATGGGGCGTTCTCCGAATCGATAGAGCTGTTGACGTATGAAGTTTGCAATAGCTTCCGGTTGGTTGAGATCCAAAACCGGTAAACCCTCCGGTAGAGAGCATATCGCCTCATCCGTGGCGATGGCAATAACGTTTGAGTCCGTCTGGCAGATCAACGGCTTGCCCAATTTAGGCCGGTGCAACTCAATTTTTTGTATGGGGGCGTGTTTGAATCCCTCCACCAGCACCAGGTCGAGGGCGTGATGGTCGAGATGAGGCAGGGTGGACTGCAGATCCGGTTCATTCCGGTCATCGGTCTCGACAATCAGTGCCATCCGTCCTCTGGAGGCGACCAGCATCTGGCTCGCACCGGATTTACGCAGTTCATAACTGTCTTTATGAGGGTGATCGATCTCAAACTGATGCTGCGCATGTTTCATCACCGCGACCCTCAGGCCTGCCGCTTTGAGGATCGGCAGCAGTTTGGTCAACAGGGTGGTTTTACCGGTGCCACTGTAGGCTATGATGCCGAGCAGGGGGATCGGATAATCGATCATCCCTACGCCCTTAACGTTCAGCGGTTTGGGGTTGTTCGAATTCATTCCTTTCCTCTGGCGTATTGATGTTCAGAAAGGTTTCAGGAATATCGGAAAAGTCGGCCGTAACCATTTTATGTTGCGCGTACCAGAGATCGATTTTCCGATCGCCGCCGTCCAGGTACGCCTTCAGGCTTGGCCGCAGTTTTTTCCCGATCAGGGCATACACCGGTTGCAGGCGCTTGCCGTCGTGAGCCACCGCAATATCTGCATCTGCGTCTTCACGGGCGCTTGCCAGTCGGGCTACCAGATCTTTTGGTAATCTGGGACCGTCGCAGGGTACGGTGATCAGATTCGGGGTAGTGATCTGTTCCAATGCGGAGTAGATGCCCGCCAAGGGTCCCTGGTAGCCACTCAGTTCATCACGAATCACCGGATAACCGAATCTCTGATAGTCCGCCATGTTTCGGTTGGCGTTGATCAGCAGATGCCCAACCTGGGGTGCGATGGTGTTGATGACATGTTCGATCAGTGGTTTACCATCAAGCAGGACCAGGCCTTTGTCATTGCCGCCCATACGACTTCCCCGGCCACCGGCCAGGATGACTGCGGTGTAATCTGAACGGTCGTTCACGCCGTACTCCTGAAGTTTGGGTGAGTCTGATCGAATTCGAACAGTTTCTGATCATCGATGCGTATCAGTTTACCCTGATCCAGGCGTAAGTGTTGGTCTATCAGTGAGGGGAAGTGCATGGGATCGTGGCTGGCCAGCAGCATGGCTGTGCCATCGCTTTTGAAGGCTTCCAGCAAACCAAGTGTTCGATGTCTCGATTCCTGGTCCAGGTTGGAGGTGGGTTCATCGAGCAACAGGATTGACGGTCTCTTCAGCCAGGCCCGGGCCAGGGAGACCCGTTGTTTCTCGCCACCGGACAGTGTTTTCGCCGGAGCGTGTGACAACTGCCGTAGATCGGCCCACTCCAGGGCTTTGTCGATCTGTAGCTGACGCTCCCGCTTGGTCAGTTTCGCACCGATGGCGTAGTCCAGGTTGTAGGTTACTGTGCCGTCAAACATATAGGGGTGTTGATGAAGATAGAGAGCATGATGCTGCAGGGTTTTTTTGACATGACGCCAGTTGAGTGGCCCTTTTCCCAGATCGATCTGGATGCTGTCCGGTTTCTCCAGTCCGGCCAGAATACGCAACAGGGTGGTTTTACCCGCCCCATTATCGCCACTCAACAGGTGGGTCTGTCCGGCTTGAAGGGAGAAGGCGACCTCGTCCAACACCTGCCGTTTAGCAAAGTGTTTTTTCAGGCACTGGACATTGAATTGATCTGCTGTAGTCATCAGGCTGGTTGCCCCTTACCTTGAAAGTGCTGCAGGAAGGCGTTCAGAGTGAAAGCCAGAATCAGTAGAACCAGACCCAGAGCGATGCCCTGAGCGAATTCACCCTTACTCGATTCCAATGCGATGGCGGTCGGAATGTTGCGGGTATAGTGGAGAATGTTGCCGCCAAGCATCATTGAAGCCCCAACCTCGGCAATGATGCGACCAAAAGCCGCAAGCAGTGCAGCCATCAGGCCAAAGCGCGCTTCCCGCATGATGGTAATCAACGCCCGTATTGGTGTTGCACCCAGGGTGCGTGCCGTCTCCCAGGCTCTACGGTCACAGGCTTGCAGTGCCGAGTGACCCATGGCGACAAGAATCGGAAAAGCAAGCGCGATCTGGCCAAGCACCATAGCCGTTTGGGTGAACAGCAACTTCCACTCCCCAAGCGGACCTTGTCTGGAGAGCAGTATGAAAAGGGTCAGGCCGACTACCACGGCGGGCACTGAGAGCAGAGTGCTGTTGATGGAGATCAGCAGACGTCTGCCGGGGAATTGGTAGTAGGCAAGTATGAAAGCGACCAGCAGAGCCGGTGGTGACGCCACCAGTATGGCAACCCCTGATACTCTGAAGGAGATGGCAATGATCTCCCAAAGTTCAGGGTTACCGCTGAACAGCAATTCAAGGGCTGCCAGCGTTGTGGTGGTTAAGGATTCCATTTGGTTAATGTTTCGCCGCGGCAAACTCTCCAGCATCGGCGGATGGGGTAAAGAGACGGTTACTGCCTATGCGAAAATTATTGATGCGTTCCTGACCCTCCGGTGAGATCAGCCAGCGGATCAGTGTCTGGGCACCCCGATGGTTGGTGTCTGGATAACGCTGTGGATTCACCGCGATAATGCCATAGGGGTTGAACAGCAGGGGATCGCCCTCAAAACCGATTTTCAGCGGAGACTTCTTTTCATAGGCAAGCCATGTTCCCCGGTCGGTTAGGGTGTAGGCATCCATTTCTGCTGCGATCTGCAGCACTTTACCCATTCCCTGGCCGGCTTCACGATACCATTGCCCCTGTGGATCGACTGCCGCCTTATTCCATAGGCCCAACTCTTTCTTATGGGTGCCGGAATCATCCCCGCGGGAGACGAAGGTCGCCTGATGCTCAGCGATAAGTTGCAGGGCCGTGGTGGCATTCTTGGCTTTTGATAATCCGGCAGGGTCCGTTTGAGGGCCGACGATCACAAAGTCGTTGTACATCACACCGAATCGTTTTTCACCATGTCCCTGTGCGACAAAATCATCTTCTGCTGTCCTGGCGTGTACCAGAACCACATCCACATCGCCGTCACGTCCCATACGCAGTGCTTTACCGGTACCGACCGCAATTACATGGACGTTATAACCGGTGTCGGCTTGAAATTCCGGTAACAGTTCTTTCAGCAGTCCTGAATTGTCGGTACTGGTTGTGGTGGCCAGTCTGATGATTTTGTTAGCGTCTGCATTGGCTGTATTCAAAGGTATAAGCAGTGTCATCAACAGGAGTGTGAATAAGTGTTTCACCATATTTTTATTCATTGGGATTTGCCTCATTGCGTTCTACATTTCGCTATCACTAAATCGTCCAATTAAAGTGTGGGTACAGCGATTGATCCGGATATGTTGCTTAACAAAAACATAATTTAAGTGTGTTTTATTTCTTTTCAGCAGACTTAAACAGTCGTGTGCAACCATTGAACAAATGCCTAGAAAATCAGTCGTTATCTATGGTTGTGTGGATTTTAATTGCAAGAGTGGTGCCACTCTTATCTGGGAAAGTTGTCATGGTATTTGCAATAGCAAATGGACCTGCATTGTCTACTATGTAGATAATGGCAGGATAATAAACACAATTTCTGCATTCTTTAGCTGTCGGTTTCTCCCTGTGCTGTTCAAGGGAGTCCAAAATTGAGACAAATGGTCCCAGATTGACACACTTTTTGTTGGACATTTTGTCTCACCCAGCCGTCGGTGGATTGCCTTGATAGAACAGTACTCAATGAATATTAAAACTGAAGAGCTCGTGGTTCGGGATGAGTCCACAAGCGTTTACCACAAGGAAGGTACAACCAGCCGAATGACCTCGGTGCTCATCGTTGACGATGAGCCGGGTATCCTCAGCTTTCTGCAAAAAGGGCTGAGACGCCATTTCGGGCTGGTGGAGACCGCCAAGGATGTGTCTACTGCCGAAGAGCTGCGAAGACACTGCCATTTTGATCTGATTATTACGGATATTCGCCTGCCAGGACACCGGGGTGGAGTTGAGTGGGTAAGAGAGCTGCGTGAGCAGGGTGGGACCACCGGGGTGATCTTCATGACTGCCCATGCAGACCTGGAGACGGCCATCTCCGCGCTCAGGGCCGGTGCCGAGGACTTCATCATGAAGCCGTTCCGTATGGAGCAGATGGTGGCATCCGTGGAGCGCTATCTGGATCGACAGAAGATGCAGCGTGAAAACTTCGTGCTGCGACGCCAAGTGGATCAGATCTACGACAGTTCCGGCATCGTCGGTGAATGTCAACAGATGCACGCCTTGTGTGAAGTGGTCAAACGGGTGGCTCCAATGCCATCCACGGTGTTGATCGAAGGTGAATCGGGTACCGGTAAAGAGCTGGCTGCCCGGGCGATACACGATTTAAGCAACCGCTCAGGCAGTTTTGTACCGGTTAACTGTGGCGCGATGAGTGCCGAGTTGCTGGAGAGTGAGCTGTTCGGGCATGTCAAAGGTGCTTTCACCGGCGCTCACCTCTCCCGGGATGGGCTGTTTACCTACGCCAATGGAGGGACCCTGTTCCTTGATGAGATTGGTGAGATGCCCCTATCGATGCAGGCACACCTATTGCGTTCTCTTGAAGAGCGTACCATCCGCCCTGTCGGTTCCAACCGGGAGGTTCCTGTCGACGTACGGATTATCGCTGCCACCAACCGGGATCTGGGCAATGAGGTGCAAAAAGGGGAGTTCCGCGAAGATCTCTACTATCGACTCAATGTGCTTACACTGCGCATGCCGGCCTTAAGGGAGCGACGTGAGGATATACCGCTGCTGGCCAACCATTTCATGCATACGCTGGCTTCCGATCTGGGGATCGATGTCCCGGTGTTGGGTGAGAACGAGATAGAGTTGCTGTTGCACTACGAATGGCCTGGAAATGTACGGGAATTGAAGAATGTGATTGAGCGCTGCCTGCTGTTGAATCGCTCGCCGAGTCTTTGCATCACCGGTACTGAAAAACAGGACGGTGAGGCGATTCCTGAGCAATCGGAAGCTTCATTGCAGCTTGAGGCAGTTGAGAAACGGCATATCCTGAAGGTGCTGGAACTTCATGGAGGCAACAAGTCGGCCGCGGCCCGGGTGTTGGGGATTTCACGCAAGACACTTGAGCGTAAAGCACAGGCCTGGGGAATCACCTGAATCCGTGTTGAAACTTATCCGTACCATTCAGAGCACCCTGCGTTATAAAATGCTGGTGCTGGTACTGTTCCCGATTCTACTGATTATGCCGATCGCACTTGGGCTGGCCATCTACTGGGGCTCCCAGTTCAGTTATGAGCAGCTGTTTATCAAGGTCAACACGGACCTCTCGGTGGCCGAGGATAACTTCCATCGTCTGAAACAGGACTATCTCAATACCCTGGCCCGCTTGGCTGAGTCCTATACGTTCAATACCGCACTGGAATCGAAAAGTGGTGGAGTGATCCATCAACAGCTGGAGAAGATCCGACAGCAGAACGATTTCTCCTATCTGCATCTGCTGGGATTGGATGGCAGGATCTTATTTACGACAGATGCCGAACTGCCTCAGAGAGCCCACCCATCTCCCTCCCTATTGATTGCCCTGCAGGGGACGCCGAAAGTGGCGATTGAGATCTTCTCTGCTGAAGCACTTGAAACCCAATCCTCAGGATTGGCGAACAGGGTTGCACTGCCATTGCTCGAAACTCCCAGAGCCAGACCGACCGATCAGCAGGTGGAAGAGCGGGGTATGATGATCAGGGCTCTCTATCCAGTGAAGAATTCAAGAGGAGTGGTGGTGGCGATACTGGATGGCGGGGTGTTGCTGAATGGTAATTTCAAGTTTGTCGATACCATCAGGGATCTTGTGTATGGTCCGGGCAGTCTGCCCGAGGGCAGCATCGGTACAGTGACGGTATTTCTTGATGATGTGCGGATCACAACCAATGTACCACGTGCTGTGAATGAAAGAGCACTGGGTACCCGGGTTTCTGATGAGGTGCGAACCCAGGTGCTGGAGCATGGAAAAAAATGGATCGATCGGGCATTTGTAGTTAATGATTGGTATATCTCAGCCTACCAACCGATTATCGATGTGAATGGCGAACGGGTCGGCATGTTGTATGCCGGTTTTCTTGAAGCACCATCACGTAACGCACTCTGGCAGGCATTGGTAGTACTGATCCTGCTTTTTCTGGCGTTGATGTTGTTATCCTCGCTACTCTCCATCAGGGGAGCAAAATCGATATTCAAACCTTTGGAAATGATGATGAGCGTGGTTCGCGCCACCCGTGAAGGCTATACCAGACGTATCGGTCGGATCTCATCCACAGACGAGATTGGCGTTCTGGCGAAAGAGTTTGATCTGTTGTTGGATCTTCTGCAACAGCGTAACCGGCAGATGCAGGAGTGGACGGATCAGCTTGAGGAGAAGGTGGAGGAGCGAACAACGGAACTGAAGTTGAAGAATGAGCGATTACTGAGCATGATTCAAACCCTCAAGCAGACCAGGGCACAGTTGATCAATGCGGAAAAACTGGCTGCACTCGGTGAGCTGACGGCCGGGGTCGCCCATGAAATCAACAATCCGACGGCGGTAATGCTTGGAAACCTGGATCTGTTGGTAGCCGAGCTGGGCAAGGATGCCGAGCCGGTAAAAGAGGAGATCGATCTGGTGATCGAGCAGATCTTCCGCATCAAGGATATCATTAACAGTCTGCTGCAGTACGCCCGCACCGATCAGATGAGCGGTGAGAGCACCTACACCGATGTTAACAGTGTGATCGAGCACACTTTGGTATTGGTGCGCCATCTGCGCAGCAAGAGCGACTTTGAAATCAATCTGGATCTGCAGGCAACCAAACAGGTCAAGATCAATTCACAGGAGTTGCAGCAGGTGTTGGTCAACCTGGTGGTGAATGCCGTCCATGCACTGCACCAGCAGGATGGGAAGATCAGCCTGCGCAGTTCCGACTGGGAGAGTAAAGGCGTGGTGATTGAAGTGATTGACAATGGCCGTGGCATTGCACCGGAAAGACTGGGTTCCATCTTCAATCCGTTCAACAGCGGGAAGCCTACTGGTGAAGGTACCGGTCTGGGGCTTTCGGTCAGCTACAGCCTGATCAAGAAATATGGTGGTGATATCGGTGTCAGGTCTGAGTTGGGTAAGGGTTCCGTATTTACCATCTGGCTCTATCAGGAGGCCGATATGGTAGATGATGAGAAAGGCTTGCTTGAACACTATAATAATTGATCCGAAGATTGAATATGTCATATTCAGGGCTTAAAGCCAGCCCGAATTGTGAGCGAAGCATTTAATCCTGACAGCGACAGGTGAGATACTCTCTTCTAAAGAAGCGCGATGCGTACAATCTAAAACTGACTATGAATAACAATCTACTTCAATTGATCGTCAAAGCCTTGGCATTTTCCGCCCGCAAGCATCGAGACCAACGACGTAAGGATGTCCAGGAGACCCCCTATGTCAACCACCCCATCAGCTTGATGGATATCCTGGTGAATGAAGGGGAGGTCTACGATACAGAGACACTGATAACTGCCTTGCTGCATGATACGATCGAGGATACGGAAACTACCTTTGAAGAGATCGAGGCCGAGTTCGGATTGGTTGTCGCCAGCCTGGTGATGGAAGTGTCTGACGATCAATCCCTCTCCAGGCTTGAACGTAAAGCGATGCAGATACACCATGCCCCCAATCTCTCTGAAAAGGCCAAGCTGGTAAAGCTGGCTGACAAAATCGCCAATCTGCGGGACATCGCCCATAGTCCCCCGAAAGGCTGGGACCTGTCCCGACGACAGGCCTATTTCGATTGGGCCAAGGACGTTATCGATGGCTTGAGAGGTGCCCATCAGGGTCTCGAGTTATTGTTCGATGACGCCTACAGCAAACGACCCTGATGAGTTTGCCTGTCAGCCAGGATATGGGGCGCAAGCAATCCTCGTGTTCTGATCTTGATCAAGGAATTGCGCCTTGCAGCTGGCATGCTATCGATTGTTTTTCCTGATGAATAGAATGAGATCTACGGAGCCTACAAGATGAGTGACGAACGTCAGTTTATCCCTTTGAATATCAGCGTGATGACTGTATCGGACAGTCGAACGGAAGAGAATGACAAATCCGGCCAAAAGCTCAAGAGCATGCTCGAAGAGGCTGGGCATCAACTGGCCGACAAGCGCATCGTGAAAGATGATCGCTATCAGATCAGGGCGGTGATTTCCGAGTGGATAGCCAATCCGGATGTGCAGGTGATTATCACCACCGGTGGTACAGGGTTGACAGGAAGGGATGGTACACCGGAGGCGGTTGAACCCCTGCTGGATAAGATTATCATCGGTTTCGGTGAGATGTTCCGCTCCCTCTCATATGAGATCATCGGCACATCGACGATGCAGTCCCGGGCGATCGCCGGTGTCGCCAATGGCACCTTTGTCTTTTGTCTGCCGGGTTCTACCGGTGCCTGTAAGGATGGTTGGAGTAAATTGATCTCCGCTCAACTCGATTACCGGACACGCCCCTGCAATCTGGTGGAGCTGATGCCCAGATTATTGGAGAAATAGTTTTTCGATAGCAACTTAACATGGGTCGATATATTACTAACGGGTTAGTTTCAGTTGGTTTCTCTAGCCTATCGAGATTGGTGACATAAAAAGAGATAACCAAACAGAAGATGAAGGTTAAAAATTACCAATCAGCAGAGTGCCAAACAGATGGAGAGAGCCGCTCTCCTCTCCCCTTGCGGGAGAGGGGCCGGGGGAGAGGGGGAGTATCCATCAGCACGCTCATCAATCGAAACAATACCCAATACAAGGATTGTTGGGTAAGTGCAATTTACACTTCAATTACATCAATCGCTTGATGCTCACCCTCTCCCCAACCCCTCTCCCATTGTATAGACCGGTGTCAAGGGTAACAGGTGTTCGGAGACATAGGTAACACGTTGAAGATTCATCGATATGGATTCCTTAAGTCGATTTCAGCGACCTTTAT
>NZ_JBSYOP010000018.1:0-6901 GCF_058244685.1 Candidatus Thiodiazotropha sp. AKAK2
CACTGTCGACGATGTTCATAGCTTTTCCCGGAAAGCGTATCGAATCCACAGAGAAAAGCACGCCTGACGCAGCGTGATACGCAATGGTAATAGGGGGTTTGATCCAGCAGAACCAGAGTTTTCCTTGGTTTTGGCATCGTATCGCTCCTTGATAACAGATGATTCACAAAGATTGCCAGATGTAAGTAAACTTGGCAAATTATGGATGGGTGTCCATCTAAATCATCTAAATCCCAGCTCAGGTTGTAATGCCGTTGGGATTTCCGGGCCAGTATTACGACCAGGAAACGAATAACTATTACAACTACTTTAGGGATTATGATCCGACAACAGGGAGATATCTGCAATCAGACCCGATTGGTTTAAGAGGTGGGTTAACTACTTATGGGTATGTGAGTGCAAATCCGTTAAGCTTCTTCGATCTATATGGATTGGCAATATTTGGGTTCCCTGGTAACTATTATGGAGACAGGCCAGGAGGCCCGGATGGAACTGGTGCAGGTTGCATGAAGCCGGTGTACGCAGGTCCATATATAGTAGGGTGGGTGCCATGTAACAAGCCTGAATCACCTGAACCTGATGATTGTGAGGATGGAGACTCTTCCTCAAACAATAAACCGCGTCCTTACGACAGGGAACCAATAGTTATGGAGCCTTGGGACAAAGGATTTGAAGAAGGCAAAAGATGGCCTAGTCAAGAACCAGTAATATACAATACGCCGCCCTTCAAGTGTGTGCTCGGCGTTGCTATGGGAGAAGGTGTTACTCAAGGATTAGGTTATGTTGGTGAAAAGGCTGGTAAGGCAAGTACTAGTGTGGTTTGGCAGAAAGTTGGTACAATATTTGTTCCAATTATAGGGTGGGCAAGTACCGCCTATAGTGCATATCAGGTACGGTGGTGCTTTTAGTGAATTTAGGTGCAGATTATGTGTGAAGATAATATAATTATGTGGTTAGGGATTGTGTTTTTTTCTCTATACGTTTTATATAAATCGACATTCATGATTCTTTCTTTATTCGCTAGTACTGAAATTAAGAGATTAAAGAACATAGACTATGCCTACGGTAAATACTCCTTTTTATTATTGGGTATTTCGGTGCTTCTATTTTTTATTGGTTATAAAGTTTGTTGAGCACTACAGAAAAAAATCCGAAGCCAGTAAAGGTAATACTGGGACATCCGTAAAGTTTAGGTCTTGAACTTATGGTGGTTTTTAGTTTTGCTAAATGGTTAGTTTGATCCTAGTGGTCAATGGCAGCAGTCTGGTCAGACTTTTTCGGTTTGGGCGGTCAGTTCTTGCCGACAGGGTGGTCAAACAGGTGCAGCACCTGCATATGCAGATTCCACCTAAACTGAACATATTCGCTGTTTTAATCTGACCACTTAATCCAGAAAATCCTGACCAATTATGGATGGGTGTCCAGTTAATTCGGCCTCCAGTTAATTCGGCCCGATGCCCGGTTAACTCGCATCGGTCTGTGAGTGATTGCTTGGATATCTCGCATAGATAACTCTGGTTCAGGAAGCCGCTTGTCCCGCGGTTTCCTGCCACAAAGTTAGCCCCAAGATGAAAAAAGCTAATGCCAGGGCACCACATACCACCGTCAACAGTATTTGCGACCAGCGTCGTTTAGTCACCAGGGAAGACCTGCCGGAAACGAACGCGCCTGCGGCCGTGACAAGAAAACCGAATTCGGTGATGAACAGGGTCGTCAACAGGGGAAAGCCGCGCTCAGCGGGATCTCTGAAAACCCCCGAGCTGATCAGAACCATGGCTAGGGTCAGGCCGAGTCCAGCCGAGATCCAGGGGAAGTTTGCTTTCATTGAGAATGTCCGTCGATTCCTGAGTGTCTGTCAATACTAACCCAAAAAAACTCAGAATATGAGCATTGAGTGTGTGATAACTATAAGAAAATATATATGTGGAAGAGAAATTCTTCTCATATCAGAAAGCCATTACTGGAACACCCGTAAATCTTAGGCCTTGCTTCTACGCTTTTTTGTATCTCTTGTTGACCTCCTGATCCTAATGCTATTGATTGTCTAGAAGCATGTGTTAGAGGGATGCACAACATTTATAGAATAGTATACCTGCCCTCCATGGCAGGGCACTCATCAATCAGACAAAGGTTTCGGTTGTTTTGAAAACAATCTATCCGACACCCTGAACACCAATGCCAGCAGAGCCGGCATGAAGGTCAAAGTCACGATCATCGAGAACAGCAGCCCAAAGAGCACAATGGCCCCCAGTCCCCGGTAAAGCTCGGTTCCGGCTCCAGGGTTGAACACCAGCGGTGACAGCCCGGCGACCGTGGTAACCGTGGACATCAGAATCGGTCGCAATCGGATACGCACCGCCTCGGTCACCGCCTCGACGATGTTCATGCCTCTCTTCTTCAGGTTGGAGGCAGTGAGTTCAACGATCAAGATCGGATTGTTGACCACGGTGCCGATCAATACCAGAAAGCCGAGCATGGTGATCATGTCGAAGGGTTGGTTGATCGGATTGAGGCCAATCTGGTCCAGGTTGGCGCCGGCCAGATTGATCAGATAGAGACCGGCGATACCGCCGCTGATGCCGACCGGCAGATTGGTCATAATCAGCAGTGGATATCCCCAGTGTGAGAAGACCGCTACCATCAGCAGGTAGGCGATCAGTATCGCCACGATGAAGTTGCTGAAAAGGGCTTCCCGCGTTGCGCTCAGTTGATCACTTGCACCACTGATCTCCAGGCGGATATCGGCAGGCAGTTCACCGGACGCTTTCATTCCTGTGAGGATCTCTTCAGTCACTCGCTCCACCCCGGCTTCCAGCGGAATGTCTCTGGGCGGTATGACGCTCAGGGTGATGGTTCGATCTCCGTCGACGCGGCGGATGGTCTCGGTATTGACGCTCTCCTTAAGCCGGGCGATGGCACTCAGCGGAACGATTTCGCCCCGCGAGGAGTAGAGCATCAGGGATTCGAGATCCTGGGGCTGTTCGATGTTGCCCTGAGTGGAGTAGAGAAACATGTCGATCTGGTCATCGTCGAGGAAGAACTCATCGACAAAGGCGCCGTCTGAATAGGCCCAGATGGTGTATCCCAAGTCTTGAGTATCGATGCCGAGTTCAGCCGCACGCTCCCAGTCCGGCTGGACTTCGAGCATGGGTTGCCCCATGGTCAGGTTTGAGGGTTCGGGCCGTACCCGTGGGTTTTCGAAGATCTGCTTCGATTTGAGAAAGACCTTCAGCCCGGCATCGAACAGCGACTGGAGTTCCGGGCCGCTGATGTCGATGTTGATACTGCGCGTACCGCCGAAATTGCCCGAAAAGATCGAGCCCTTGGAGGAGAATGATCGCAAGCCCGGCAGTTCGTCGGCCTTGGCGCTGGCGATCTCCAGAAACTCATCGGTCTGGTGCCGGTCCGCAATACCGCGAACGGAGAATACCCGAGTATTGTTGACGAAACCTACTGTGAAGGTCATGGCGGGAATGTCGGTTTCACCCTTCGCGAATTGTTCCGGGTCCGCGCCCAGTTGCGGCAGGAACTGCTCTTCCACCGAGTGATAGTGCTCCTTCATGGTGTCGATGTTATAGCCGGGTGGGGCGAACATGATGGTGAAGACCTTGGCCTCTTCACCTTCCGGCAGGTACTCGGTTTGCGGTGTCAGGTAGTAGAGGATAGCGCCAGCCCCTGTCAGTACGATCAGAATAACCGCCAGTGGGCGTACGTAGCCCACCACCAGCCAGTGGATCAGTGACAACACCCCGTGCGATACGCTGGCGCCGAGTCTGTCGAGAAATGAGTTTTTGGACTCCTTGTGGATCGAGAGGAAGCGACCGCTGGCCGCCGGCACGAGGGTGACCGCCACCAGCATCGACATCATGATCGATGCGGCAATCGCAATGGCGATATCCGAATAGAGCTGTCCGGCCTCTTCGTGGATGAACAGGATCGGCAGGAATACGCAGACCGTGGTCAGGGTCGAGGCCAGTACCGCAGGCCAGACCTCGGTGATGCCGTTGAGGGCGGCCTGCAGGCGCTTGGTGCCCTTACTCAGGTGTCGGTAGATGTTCTCCGCCACCACGATGTTGTTGTCCAGCGTCATACCGATGGCGAAGGCGACACCGGAGAGTGAGATGACGTTGATTGTGCGTCCGGCGATCAGCAGTCCGAGAAACGCAGCGATGGCGCAGATGGGAATCGCCATGGCGCCGATCAGGGTACCCGAAACCGAACGTAGAAACAGGAAAAGCACCAGCAGGGCAAGGATCGCACCGATCGCCAGGTTGTGCTTCACTACTTCAACCGCATCGGTCACGTAGATCACGTCATCGGAGTTCAATACGAGTTCCAGGCCATTCTCCTGGAGAACACTGGCATTGAGTTCCGCCACCTTTGTCATCATCGCCTGCTTTATCTCGATCACGTTGGTGCTGATCTGTCGATTCACTGCGAAGGCCAGCTGGGGTTTTCCAGCCCCGTAGGCGTAGTTGCGGACTTCGGCGAAACCCAGCTCTGCATGGCCCAGGTCTCTCAATCGAACGAAGGTGCCATCCCGTTCGCTGATGACCAGTTCATTCAGTTCCTCAACGGACTGGAAGCGGCCGATCGTACGCAGCAGGTAACGTCGCTTGCCGCTGTCCAGATCACCACCGGAGACATCACGGTTCCTCGCCCGAATGGCGTTTCTCACATCGAGCAGGCTGATGTTGCGTTCTGCCAGTTTAAGTGGATCGACATAGATTTTAATCTGGCGTTCAGCGCCGCCCCAGAGGCGCACACTGGAGACGCCGGGCACTCGTTCCATCGGGCGTTTGATGTACTCTTCCGCCCAGTCGTAGAGGGCAATGACATCGGCTTCGGAAAAGTCACCGCTGACCGGTGTCAGACGGAAATACATGAACGAGTTGGATGAGAAAGACTCGGCGCGGATACTCGGCTGGCGAACGTTCTCCGGATAGTTGTCGACTTGCGACAGGGCGTTGTTGACGTCCAGTAACGCCTCGTCGATGGTGACGGTGTAGGGGAACTCCAGTTCGATCTGGGCGTTGCCGGTGGTGGCTGTGGAGATGATCCGCTCCAGCCCCGGGATGCGGGTCAGGTACTGCTCCTGCTCGATGATGATCTCCTTCTCAACGTCCTGTGGCGAGGCGCCGGGCCAGGTGGTGCTGACGTTGATCAGGCGGGCGTCCAGATCGGGAATCATCTGTACCGGCACGCTGAAGATGGCCAGCAAGCCGAACAGGGTCAGGATCAGGATCGCGACAGTGAGAATGACCGGTTTTTCGATGCAGAAGCGAAACATGGTGAGATGCCGACTCCTATTCGGTTTGTCCGATCTTGACGGATTGGCCTGGGCGTAAGTTCTCGTTGCCCAGCAGTACGATGCGATCACCGGCATTCAGGCTGCTGTCCAGGATCTCCACAAGATTGCCCTGGGTACGCCCGATGGTCACGCTGATCTGTTTTACCTTGAAGGGATTATCAGAGCCGGATACGCGCCAGACGATCCGGCTGCCATCCGCCTTGAGAACAATCGCGTCTCTTGGAAGCATGATCGATGGTTGCTGCTTGCCGCTCAGTTCAATGAATATGCGCGCCGACATACCGGGGGCAATCCGGCTTTTCGGATTGTCGAGCAGCAACAGAAGGGGAAAGGTGCGGGTGCTTCGGTTGCCTGCTGCGACTATGGAAGCGACCTTGCCGGTGAACTCCTCCCCTGGTAGGGAATCGAAGCGGATTCGAGCCTTCAGGTCGGGTTGGATGCGTGAGTAGAATCGCTGCGGTATCGATGCCCGTATGCGGATACGATCCAGCGCTACCAGTTTCACCACACCCGACTCAGCTTTTACCCACTGCCCGGTTTCAACGTTCTTCTCGGCAACAATGCCGGAGAAAGGAGCGGTAAGCAGATGCCGGGACAACAGCTCTTCCAGCCGTTTCACCTCCGTACGCTGTTTGGCGATCGAAGCCTGGGCAATCTCTTCGTCGGCCACCGCCGAAGCCAACTGGCTGGCGGCGACCGCCTTGTTGCGGCGCAGTGACTGATACTCGTTTTTCTGGCGCACCGCCTCCCGGTGCCGGGCGATCGCCTCATCGAGTCCGGCCTTTGCCGATACCACCTCAAGTCTGGCGATAACCGAATCGAGGGAGAGAATTTTTTCACCGGCCTCGATCCGTTCGCCTTCCTCAACGAACACCTCATTCACTACTCCTGACAAGCGCGGAGAGAGCGGTGATTCCTGGAGCGCCTCTGCCGTGCCCGAGAAGGGGAACTCCTCACGCAGGTTCTGCTCCACGACCTCGGTAACGGTAACCAGACTGGGTTTCTTTGGAGGTGCTGCAACCACATTGGCTATACAGAGGAAACCAATGATCAGTATGCTGAGCTTCATCACGCTCAAACCTCCTTTAGGGGTGTGGTAAACAGGCCATTATTTGGAATCATTGCGGTCCCATTTATTTGCAATAAGGCGGTTTGGGTGATGCGCATTCCAAAATTATTAAAGTGTAAACAACTTATTGAATCAAAAGAGATAACCAAGCTATAGCTCATAATATACGGTATTTTCACAACGGCACAAACTGATTTTGAGCGGTGAATTCGAGAGCCTGGGAAAACAATCTCATCGTGGTTGGGTATTTATATCAATGATTCAAGCTGTTCGTGGTTCAAGGGTTATGATGATGGGACAGTTATCGGCAGAAAGAGTTTGCGGGATATAACCAGAATTCCATTATGACTTCACTGTTGTCCCGTTAACTCAAATTAGCCAGAGAGATGCATAGAAGCCCCTCTCCCTTGATGGGTGTATAGACCGGTGTCAAGGGTAACAGGTGTTCGGAGACATAGGTAACACGTTGAAGATTCATCGATATGGATTCCTTAAGTCGATTTCAGCGACCTTTATGTGGC